>CAYSHN010000336.1:0-4591 GCA_964430815.1 uncultured Calditrichota bacterium
TAATCCACCGGGCCCCAGAGCACTGAGACGTCGCTTGTGGGTTAATTCTGCCAGTGGATTGGTTTGATCCATAAATTGTGATAACTGCGAAGTACCAAAAAAGGTATTGATCACCGAAGAGATGGTTCGGGCGTTCACCAGATCCTGCGGGGTCAGTTTTTCTGAATCGCCCAGATTCAAACGTTCTTTGATCGTCCGGGCCATGCGCGATAAACCGACGCTGAATTGAGCCGATAGTTGCTCGCTAACCGTACGGATACGACGATTTCCTAAGTGGTCGATATCGTCGGTTACCTGCCGTCCATCTTTCAAATCCAGTAAATAACTTATGATAGCGATAATGTCTTCTTTGCTCAGAACGGTAACATCGTAAGAAACCGACACATTCAACTTTTTGTTCATCCGATAGCGACCGACAGCGCCCATATCATAACGCTTATTATTAAAGAACATACGCTCGATCAGACCGCGGGCAGTATCCAGATCCGGTGGTTCTCCAGAACGGAGTTGACGGTATATCGAATCGATGGCCTCTTCTTCGTTGCGGGTATTATCCTTTTTTAAGGTATTCAGAATCACATTCGGTGCACTGGGATCAAATATTTTCACAACTTCCAGTTCATGAATTTTCATTTTCTTGCACTGGGTTAGAAATGATTCGGTAATTTCACTCCCCTGTTCGGCAATCACTTCTCCGGTACCAGTGTCCACCAGGTCTTTAGCCAGGGCACGACCCAGACTCTGTTTGGCATCACGTTTCAGATCAATCTTTTCGGACAGATTAAACAGATTGATGATCTCCTCGTTTGCCGAAAAACCGATTGCCCGCAATAGCATGGTTACCGGAAATTTTTTCTTACGATCGATATATACAAACATCATGTCATTCACATCAGTGGTGAATTCCACCCAGGATCCGCGAAAGGGAATGATACGTGCCGAAAAAATCGGGGTGCCATTAGGATGTTCGGTTTGAGAAAAGAAGACACCGGGAGACCGGTGCAACTGACTTACCACCACCCGTTCCGCACCATTGATAATAAATGTTCCGCGCTGGGTCATATATGGCATGTTACCCAGATAGACATCCTGTTCGATAAACTCTGTAAAATTCTCGGTTTCACCAGTGACATCACGGATGGCCAAACGCATTTTAGCCTTGAGTGGTACGGCATATGTTACACCGCGTTCCTGGCATTCCCGTACCGAATATTTCGGTTTATCCAGGTAGTATTCGACGAATTGCAGTTCATAATTACCGCGACTGTCGGTAACCGGAAAAACACTTTCAAAAACGGCCTGTAAACCTTTACCAGGTCTTTCTGCAGGCGGTACATGTTCCATCAGAAATTCTTTAAAGAATTTCACCTGAATATCCATTAGATTAGGATATTCAATGATGGTAGGAATACGGCTAAAGGTTACTCTTCGATTTTGCTTGGTATTCTCCAAGGTTAATCACCTCAATTAGTTTTAGATTTAAATAAATTATTTTAATTCTACCGTACCACCGGCTTCTTCGATCTGTTTTTTGATATCTTCTGCTTCCGCTTTCGAAATTCCATCTTTAATCGTATTGGGTGCATTGTCAACCAGATCTTTGGCTTCCTTCAAGCCTAGACTGGTTAGTGCACGTACGACTTTAATCACCTGGATTTTCTTCTCACCTGCTGATTTCAGTACAACAGCAAATTCAGTTTTTTCTTCTACTGCCTCAGCCGGAGCGGCACCACCAGCAGCTGGGGTTGCAGCAACTGCAACCGGTGCAGCTGCAGTTACTCCAAACTTGCTTTCGATATCCTTGATCAAATCTGAGATTTCCAGCATCGTTGCTTTTTCAAGGTAACTAAGTACATCTTCTCTGCTAACTTGAGCCATTTTATCCTCCACATTAAATAGTATCTAAAAATTTGAATTTTTTATTTTAATTATGATTTCACATTTTTCACACTGATCAGGGTGCCCAGTAATTTCTGTCCGCTTGCCTGTAGAACTGTGATCAATCTGCTCAGCGGGGACTGCAACATGCCCATTAATTGAGACAATAATACTTCACGGGACGGTAGATTGGCCAGAGTCTCGACTTTATCTGCGCCAAAAAGTCTCCCTTCGAAAATGCAGCCCTTGATGACCAGAGATTTCTTGTCTTTAGGTAATGTTTTATTAAAATCTTTAATAACTTTGATTGGGGCAGCAGCATCATGTTCACTAAAGGCAAAGGAAGTCATTCCTTTTAATATTTGATCTAATCCTTCAATACCGGCATTTTTTAGGGAACGCTTGGCTAGAGTATTTTTTAATACACAGTATTCCACTTTGGCTTTACGAAACTGTCGGCGCAGTTCCGTGATTTGCGCAACATTAATACCGGTAAAATCGGCTAGAAATATGCTTTTGGACTGCTTGAATTTTTTTGAGTATTGGTCAATCAGTTCAATTTTCTTTTGCGTCGGCATAGTCCATTCCTTAATCAAAATTTTAACTTGTATAAGTGTTCATATTCTTATCTAAAAAGATACCGGGTCCCATGGTACTGGAGATAGCGATACTTTTAAGGTAGATCCCTTTGGCTGATGTCGGTTTCAGGCGAATTACCATCATGATAAAAGTGCGTATATTCTCGATCAGTTTTTGTTCATCGAATGAGATTTTCCCCACCCCGGAGTGCACAATACCTGCTTTATCAACGCGGAAATCAATTTTACCTGCCTTAATTTCCTTCACTGCTGTGGCCACATTCGCTGAGACCGTACCACTTTTAGGATTAGGCATCAATCCGCGTGTACCCAGAATTTTCCCTAATTTTCCAACCTGAGCCATCACATCTGGTGAGGCTACCACTACATCGAATTCCAACCATCCACCCTGTATTTTTTCAATATATTCTTCCAGACCTACATAATCTGCACCGGCAGTTTTAGCTTTTTCCGTATTGTCACCTTTGGTCAGGGCCAACACACGGATTTTTTTGCCGGTACCGTTGGGCAGCGCTACTGTACCGCGAACCATCTGATCGGCATGACGAGGATCAACACCCAGGCGCATAGCAATTTCTACGGTTTCATCGAACCGGGCACTGGCGGTTTCTTTGAGTAGTTTTACCCCTTCCTCCAGTGAATATTCCTTCTGCCGGTCAATCTTCTCAAAAATCCTAGTAAAACGCTTACTTCGTCTCATTGCATTAAACCCCTTTACTATTAACCTTCAACCACGATACCCATACTGCGAGCAGTACCCTCGACCATCTTCATCGCACTCTCAATATCTGCGGCATTTAGATCCTGCATTTTCATTGTGGCAATTTCACGAACCTGATCTTTAGTCACAGTACCGACTTTATTGGTATTCGGTACTCCTGAACCTTTTTCAACTTTAGCCGCTTTTATTAACAGCACCGAAGCGGGAGGGGTCTTAGTTACAAAGGAAAAAGAGTGATCAGCATAAACAGTTATTTCCACCGGAATGATTAACCCTGCTTTATCCTGCGTTTTGGCATTATATGCTTTGCAAAATTCCATTATATTCACACCATGTTGTCCCAACGCTGGTCCTACTGGTGGAGATGGATTGGCCTGACCCGCCGGTAATTGCAGTTTGATTTTCGCGATTTCTTTCTTTGCCATTATTCCTCTGACCTCTCGTTCTTAATCACAAATCTTTTATTATTTTTCCAATTCGACTTGCAGAAAATCCAACTCCACAGGAGTCGGTCTGCCAAAAATGCTGATATTTACTTTTACTTTATTCTTTTCATCATTTATTTCTTCCACGAAGCCGGTGAAATCGTTGAAAGGACCATCGGTCACGCGGATCGGATCACCAACTTTAAAAGGTGCTTTAACTTTTCCTTTGACTTCGGTTTCGCGCCCGCTTTCAATTTTACCCAGGATACGTTCAACCTCTGCATCACGTAAAGGGGTCGGTTCATTTTTGGGTCCGACAAAACTGATCACCCCCGGGGCATTAGAGACCACATGATGGGTTTGGTTGTCCAGCATCATTTCGATTAAAATATAACCCGGAAAGAAAACACGATTTTTGACCCGTTTTTTACCATCCCGCATCTCGATTACATTTTCGGAAGGAATAATAATCCGGCCGATTTTATCTTCGATTCCCTTGAGTTTAATCTCAGCTTCTATGTGCGCCTTAACTCTGGCTTCCTGACCGGAATAAATCCGCAGTGTATACCATTTTTTTGCCAATCTGATTTTCCTCTCAATGGTTATCTAAAACAGATTCATTAAAAAGCGCATCGTCCACGCTAAAATATATTCAACTCCAAAAATATATATGGTGAACATGAGACTAACGGCAGCAACAATCAGTGTCGAATTAAGTAATTCATCCCATGTTGGCCAGGAGACTTTCTGCATTTCTGCCCTGACATCTCTAAAAAAGGTTGCGATTTTCTTAAACATGATCTCTTCCCATCGATAGTAACTGGCAGGCCTGGAGGGACTTGAACCCCCAACAACCGGTTTTGGAGACCGGTGCTCTAGCCAATTGAGCTACAGGCCTAACGACAGTATCATTTTATTTGACTATTTCTGTTACCACACCGGCACCGACCGTGCGACCACCTTCACGA
>CAYSHN010000337.1:0-4586 GCA_964430815.1 uncultured Calditrichota bacterium
TATCTGTGGCACTGACGGTTAAGGTCACACCACTTTCAATGGTAACACCGCGGGCTAAACGGGTGTTAGTGACAACAGGATATGGCGTAGTGCCATTGGGAATATAAGCTTCCTGGGTTGAATCGGGAGCCACACCGCCTACCCAGTTACTGCCGGTGCCCCAGTTGGTAGTTCCTCCGCCAGCCCAGGTAATAGTTACAATAATATTTGTCCAGGTAATGGTATTTTCCGCCCCGGGCTCATTATCATAAGTCTCACCGGCAAACGGTCCAAAAGCTTCGTCGAAATTCAGAATTTCAATTGCTCCGGCCGTGGTACGTTGAACATTATATGGATTGGTTCCTCCTGGATTGCGTAAAAATCCAGTCGAACTTATCGTATAGGTTGCATCACCACTTAAATCGCCGACAGCAATATATCTGCCGCTGGCAGCACCATTATCAAAATTGGTATTGTTGAAATTATAGATCGCATCCAGAACCGCACCATCGTTTAAAACAATACCACTGGTATTCATATATTCGAACAGGGTATAACTGGAGGCCATGGTACCACCGGAAAATACACGGAATCCGTAGCGATCACTGGCACCGCTGCCAGTGTATCTGGTAACCGTAGCAAGGCTTCCGGCGGAACCCACCATCCGTGCCGTTCCACCGCTGGTAACTGATACCCGTGTGCCTGAACCTGAACTGGTATATAAACGCAGATAAGCACCACCATCCACTTCCAAAGTTCCAGCTACTCCGATGGTATCGGTGTTGCTGTCACCAAAATTCAGAGTACGACTGTTCAAATCCAGAGTTCCGGAGGTGATCAGTAGATTTCCATTAACGGTAAGATTGTTTGTCAATTGATATGTTCTTCCCGGGGCATTGACCGCTACACGGCCAAAAGCTGAAGATCCGGCATCAATATTAAACGGTCCCACTGTCGTGGCATCAAAGGTAAGCGTACCAGTGCTGGCCTGGAAAGAACCCGCATTGCTGAAATTGCTGGCCACATACATATCATTGGTATTAGCATTTAAAGTACCACTACTGATCGTGAGAGATCCATTGATTTCCAGAGCGTTAGCCACCGCCAGGATCACCATCCCGGAAGATTTGTTAATTATTACATCATTAAATGCCCGCGTCGAGCCGATTCCACCCGAAGTTAAAGTCTGCGTTGTTCCGCTACCATCGAAAATAAAAGTACTACTGCTCGCATTTAATGATCCACTGTTTGTATAATTACCTGCTAAGGTATGTATATAACTCTGTAAATTGTAAGTCACACCGCTGTTAATGGTCAGGTTGCCGTTGACATCAACAACTCCACTTGCCGTTTTGGATCCACTACCAGCCAGAGTCAGATTATTAAAACTGCCGGCCAGAGCCTGGGTTGTACCATCCAAAGTCACTATACCGGAACTGGTAAATGTTCCACTCGACGACCAATCACCGGCGACAGTGATGGTATTACTGCCGGCTGTCAACGTTGCATTGTTGGTCACACTGCCATTGATATCCGCATTCTGGTTTTGCAGGTTGAATGTACCATTTAAAACATTTAAAGCATTATTAATGGTAAGCGGACCTTCGGTTAAAGTTAAAGTTCCGGCAGATTTATTTACAGTAAGATTATAAAAGGCTGGCACACCGGAAATAGCATCCATGGTCTGTGCACCTGTACCATCAAATATAACCGTGCCATTACGAGAATAAAAAGTCCCATCGTTGTCCCAGTTACCCCCCAGGTAGATTGAATAATTGCTGGTACTGACGTCGAACAGGGTACCGGTTTCAATTGTCAGATTATTATTTATATCGATATCTCCGGCAAGAAAGACATTGGCTGCTGGTGTACCATACATCCGGATATTATAGAAACCTTTACCGTAACCGGTTCCGCCGGTAGTCAGTACCGAGTATTTTTCAAATAGAACCGTACCTTGACGCGAGATAAAGGTACCGGCATTGTTCCAATTTCCTCCGATATTCATTTGATAATTATTCACTGTCACGTCCAGAGTGCCCTGGGTCAGATTAAAATTATTGCTTATGTTAATAGCCCCGCTTAAGAACACAGTTCCGGTTGTTTTATTAATTTGGACATTGTAGAATGATTTTGACGGTGCTGTACCTCCGCTGGTTATGGTCTGATCTTCTGAGCCGTTAAATACAAACGTCGAAGCATTGGTGGTCAGCGATCCGGTATTTTCATAATTACCCGCCACCATCATGTACGAATTATTCTGCAGCAATAGAATACCAGCATTAGCCAGACCGCCGGTCAATACGAGTGTATCCGCTGGAGAGATCGTAACGAATCCACCGGACTGGATGGTCATGCTTTTGGCGTATTGTGTATTACTGACGATAGGATCGTTGCTTACATTAGGAATGTATACATCGTCATTGGATGTCGGCAGGACATTCCCTTGCCAGTTATTGGCATTTGACCACGTAGTATTGATAGCGCCGGTCCAGGCAATAGCCAGGCGGGTATTCGTCCAGGAAATCAGATTCCCCCCTGGTTCTGCCGGATCCAGATCATAACTTTCACCGGCAAATACGCCATAGGCAGCATCAAATTTAAGGGTATCCGATGAATTGCTTTTCTGCACATTGTAACTGGTTCCACCGGGATTACTTGTAAATCCAACATTATTGATATTGAAGAATTGATTTGTACCTGAAACGTCGCCAATGTACAGATAGCGCCCATTGGTGCGGCCGTTATCGAATTGGGTATCACTGAAGTTGTTAGTGGTATTCAGAATAGCACCATCATTCAAATGAATACCCGCTCCATTCATATATTCAAATTTGGCATAGCGTGCTTCCATCGTAGCGCCGGAATTTACGGTAAAAGTATAGTGATCGTTAGTCTGTGTTCCATTGAAGCGAGTAACATTGGCCAGATTTCCGGAAATACCGACAACCCGTATCGTTCCACCAGTATTCGCAACCACTACCGATCCGGTATCCGTCGTAGTAAATACACGCAGAATAGCCCCTTCGTCTACATCTAACGTCCCGGCAACTTTAATCGAATCATTACTGTTATCTCCAAATTCCAGTATTTGTCCGTTTAAATCAAAAGTACCAGCCTGAATGGTGAGATCGCCGTTGATATCGGTCTGTTCCGATAATTGATAGGTCGCTGTGGAGGCATTTAGCCGTACCAGGGCAAACCCTGAACTTCCATCGGCAATAGTATGAGTACCTGAAGCAGCATCGAAAATAACTTCGCCAATTCCCGCGGTCCAGGTGATTGTCCCGCTATTACTCCAATTTCCTGCCACATAAATCAGGTTTCCATCAAAGGTCATGTTTCCTGCTTGCAGGCTAAAATTACCATTGATCTCCAGATTGTTAGTTACCGGTAATGAAACTGTACCGGCAGATTTATTTATACTGAAATTATTAAAAGCTTTGGTACTGCCGATGCCACCGGTAGTAACGGTTTGGGTAGCGGCGCTGCCGTCAAACACTATAGTACCGGTACCAGCATCGAATATTCCATTCGTGTTATCCCAGTTTCCACCCAGGGTATGGGTGTAACTAGCAGCATCAAAAGTAACGCTACTACTTATAGTGAGATTACCATTAACATCCAGAATTCCACCAGCCGTTTTAATCCCGGAGCCGCCCATAATCACATTGTTGAACATACCGCTGATCGTTTGATTCACCCCATCAAAAGTCAAAGTATTGGTACCGGTCAGTTGTCCACCCTCACCGATCCAATCGCTGGCGGCAGCAATCGTACCACTACCGGTCACGGTACCACCGGAAAGGGTCGTTGTTCCGTCTATATTTATAGCATTGGCGGCAAAATCAAGAGTTCCTGCTGTCATGGTAAAAGTCCCGCTGATTTCCAGCGGTGAATTGGTTAAGGTTGCTGTACCGGTAGATTTATTGACCGTAAGATTATAGAAGATCCCACTGGTTGCCACTACATCCAGACTCTGACTTCCACTTCCGTCCAGAGTAACCGTGCCGTTTCTAGCCGTGAACGAACCATCATTATCCCAGGCTCCGCCCACCAGCACACCGTAATTGGAAGTACTGACATCAAGAATTGTTCCGCTTGATATCACCAGATCATTCTGTACACCTAAATCGGCAGCAAGTGTTTTAGAGGCAGAATTTGCCAGGGTCAGATTATAGAACCTCCTGCCCGATCCGCTGCCACCTGTAGATAGAGTACCACCTGCAGATTCCAGGGTGACCGTACCCTGTCTCGGTGTAAAATTACCGGTATTGGTCCAGTTTCCATCAATACTGATGGCAAAGTTACTTGCTGAAGCATCAAAATTACCAGCGGTGATAGTCAGGTTTCCGTTTACTGCAATACTGGAGGCTAAAGTAGCCGTACCACTTGTTTTGTTTATAGTGAAATTATAGAAATCCTTTGTTGCCCCCTGTCCATAGGCATTGATGCCCTGATCTCCACTGCCGTCGAAAATAATCTCGGATGTATTTTCATTTAATGTTCCGGCATTGATGTAGTCTCCGGCAAGATGCAGGACTGCTGTGCCAGTTAAAGTTAATGTTGCACCGCTGCTAACCAGCATCGTTCCGCCGAGATCAAGG
>CAYSHN010000338.1:0-4577 GCA_964430815.1 uncultured Calditrichota bacterium
AAATAGAACCAGCGGGAATCTTTCATTTCTTTGGAAGCATGTGGCGATTCAACCGAACGGACACGAGGAAAAAGCGGTGGTGGCACTCCTTTCTTCTCGCTAAATTCTACCCTGATTACTACCAGTAATAAAAATAGCAATACGGTAAAACTAATGAATCCATATTTACGTAACATGTTTTATTCCTCTTTTGATTTTTTAGAAAGCGTTTTATCAATTCCTACAATCTTCCAGCCGGATTTTTCGATTTCTGCAGTTTTTTCCGGAGAGGATCGCAAGGTTAGCGTAACTGAAGATTGTTGTTTTAAAGCAGAATTGAATTGATCCATTTGCTCTTGATCCTGATCCACCCCCATTTCCACCTGGATTTCAGATCCGACCGTTACATGTGGTGTGGACATCCCATAACCCACCACCTGTTCTACTTTTAGGATGCAAACAGATTTAGCATCGCGCTGGTCCATCGAAATTGGTACAGCTACAATGCGTGCCACACCCGGTGGTAAATTGAGTGGTGCTGGCGGGAGGGTTGGTGGTGGTGCTGCTGTTTTCTGTTCCTGCGGCGCAGAATTACGGCAAGAGCAACAAGATTGCACACCCAGTCCAAAGAATAACAATAGTATACCTAAATAATTCCACTTGATTATCATTAACGACCTCACTTAATCTGAATACTATTTAAACTTATTTCCGACATTTCTTCATCCCTGATTATATTCATATTGAAGATTTTGCGATTACTTTGTTTTACTTGATTTTTTAAATATAAATTACAGTTCAGAAAATAGATATGATCTGCATCAAAATTCACCAAGTTACTATCAACGTAAAATCATTATTTTTCGGCTTTCACCCAGGTTATTATAAGTAAAACGCAAAAAATATGGTCCGGAGGCAACCGGGTTCCGATCGTTATTAGTCCCATCCCACCAGCGAACTCCAATCGGACCCTGGTCATAGCCATTAAAAACTGTTTTAACCACTTCACCTAGTATATTAAATATTTCAATCTTGAGTTGCCCTGGTTTTTCCAGGGTATATTGAATGCGCATGACAGAATTTCCGGGAGTAGGAAAGGGAGTTGGACCGATATAATTTATCGTATAAGGAACTTTAGTATCATCCGTCTGCTGTGGTTTATTGTGTAAGGGAGCACTATACTCCATTTTGATCAGCCAGATACCATTCAGGGTTTCATCATTAATTTCAAAACTACTAAGTAACATAAATGTGGGATCTGCACTTCTTTTGAGAAACGACCGGTGCAGTTCGGCCGGACTTCTTGAATATCCCATGACTCCGTACTCTAAAAATTCAATTCCCAGGTCAAAGGTTTCCCCTTTATCGCGTCTGATTTGCAGATTTTCCAGATTGACTGTAACCCATTCACTTTCCAGGACATTAGTAAATTCAACCACAGTTTCGGGGGGATCATTCCCTTCCTGCAATTGCTGCCGGTAGACATGGACACGTACCCGTCCCATCGATTGCATGCTATTGAAACTCACTGATTTCAGGAAACAACTGTCGTACGGTGTCGAAAATTGATTGGCAGCAATCTCGCTGGTGGTGATGATATTCATATCGGCTGTCGTGACCGAACTGTAGGTAAGGTTGTTTACATAATATTTTGGCCTGGCCAGTGTATTGAAAGCTGACACAGCACTACTGGCACTGTTATTTATGATCATCATTTTTTCTTGTAACCAGCTGGTCCCGAATGCGGGATCCTGATAATTATTTCCGACTATCTCATCCCTTACAACTTCTCTGTTGGCATCCCGTTTCAGCATGAATCGCACGTTGGTTGCAGGCAAAGAAAAAAATTGAACCTGTAATGAGTCACCATTTTCCAGGGAATATAATTGCAGGGAGTAAGGTGATTGAAGCCGGGAAACATCATAGGGATAATCGACCACGGTTTTCAGTGGGAGTGCATATAAATCAACCAATCGCTCATAAGTGAATCCAAAGAAGTCATTAACAGAAACATCATTCAGAGTAATCGCCATAAAAAAATTTGTGAGTAAATTCGGAAAAGTAATGGTCAAGGCCTGTTGAATTAAGGCACTATTAAGGCCGGCGATACCCGTTGCCGGTGTTTGTGTAAGATCTTCTATAAAAGACCCACCGAATTTTTCATAGAGATAATAAGTCCACAAGGCTACTTTGGCATAATGTTTTAATGTATTAGCAATTGTATTATCCCAGCCGGTCAGATCCATACTGGTATCTAATAGATAAGCTGAAGGATTGCGCAATTCATAACCGCATAAATAACTGGATAACTCAGAAAGCCCTTCATTAACCCAGGTTTCCTCCGCACGATCGTAATTATACTGGATCAGGTGCTGATATTCATGTGACATGGTAGCCAGGACCTGTTGATAAGGATCGCTGGTTTGGGCAAAAATTCCTGGATTCGAATCAATATAGAGTAAATCGCGTTCGTTTGATCCGGAAATCAGTCCGTCGGGGATTACAGTACCATTTAAATATTGATCGACCGGATTAAAATACCCGGCGATAAAGGCTTCTCCCTCAGTCCAGCCATCTTTAATATCGGTAATCAAAAAATCAGTAAAACCGTCCCCATCAAAATCCGGTGGCAGGCCGAAATATTCATGGATGATATTAATGATGCCACGATCCGGCGAGACGCTGCCGGCAGGAGTTGACACCAGCAAACCACTTAAAATATTCTGAACATCGCCGGCCGTCACATGAAAATTATCCCATTCGGTGTTTTCCACCCAGATGTTGACATTATCCATGCTGCCGCGTAAAGTGGCGGTTATCTGTTGATATTTTTCAGTTACAAAATTATAGGTATAAAACAATGCACTTTCCCCAATAGTAAAGGCTTTGGGCATGTAATGACGCTGGGGATCGGTCAGACCACTCGTGCGAGTCAACAATTTAGAAAGGATTTCAGCGTTTAACCGATGCTGAGGGGTGCCGCAATAACCTTGGTCCCTCAAGGTGAGAGAAGTCTGTGTATTACCTGTGCTACAAAAGATTAATATAAAATAAACACAGAGTGTTTTATATGTTTTCATTCAAGCAGATTTGGGAATTCTTTACCTAGTTTCTCGAGTTCCTCATCAGAGATCTTGGTAAATTCCAAACCGATATAATAGGTTTGGTCATCCGCTTTCTTAACATTGCGAACAACGCTTTCGGTTTTAATGACATCCTCAATTAGAGCAATGGTCAATTCCACTCTAGCACCTACTTCAAGCGGTCTTCTGTTTTCCACTGACACGCCTGTTCGGCTGATATCCCTGGTTTTAGCCATACCCTCATCACAAACCCTATTATTCGAATCATAAGCACGATAAGAAATAAACTGATCCGATTCTGCACGGGCTGATTTGCGATCTTTAAATGACATTACTTTGTTCCTCCAAGTTTTGATCAGATTTAGTCAGGAGTTCTCTAATAACCGGATTACATTCTAAACTCTGCCAATCCATTTTTTTAATTTCCGTTAAAAGTACTTCTATATTATACTCCTCAGAATTTGCTCGATTTAAATAAATACATTTATTATCCCGATAACGGTACAGTCCGCCGTTAAAGTAACCTTTACCATATTTTATTTCGATGGAAAATTCTTTCAGTAATTTTTCCAATTCTTTAAATATCTCTTCACTCTGCATATCAAATACCGGCAAATCCGATACGGTCAGGAATCATCTTATAAATAGGAATTTAAACCTTTTCTGTTCAACTGATCCACCACTGCTTTTACTTCCTGTGAGTCTTCCTTTTTACAGATTAACAAAGCATCATCCATTTCAACCACTACCAATCCTTCGATATTGACAGCCGCTATCAGTTTTTTTTGTGAATAAAAATAATTGTTTTTGGCATTGATCAGGACATGTTCTTTACTATGGACCACATTGCCATGAGCATCGCCGGGGGAGATATTATACACTGCCTCCCAGGAGCCCAGATCATTCCAGTCAAAATTTGCCTTTAGCACACACACCTTTTTAGCGACTTCCATTATACCGTAATCAATTGAAACCGGTTTGGTCCGAGAATAGACGTCGCTAACAACTTCATCGAAATTCGGTTTGCCCACGGCTTCCCGGATTTTTAACAGGTCTATCCCTAATTCAGGAAGGTGTTCCTGAAAAGCCTGTATAATGGCCTGTACCGACCAAATAAAGATGCCGCTATTCCATAAAAAATCGCCGCTTTTTAGAAACAGAACCGCGGTCTCCAGATTTGGTTTTTCAGCAAAGGTCTTGACATGAAAAAATTCTCTATCTTCCTGTTCAAAGATTTTCTTGTTCATTTGTATATAACCGTAACCGGTTTCCGGATAACGGGGATGAATACCTAAAGTTAGCAGGTATTCATTGTGAGATGCATATTTTGCTCCAATCTGAATGGTACGTTGAAAATTTTCCGAATCAGCTACCAGGTGATCTGCCGGCAACACGACCATCACGTCTCTGTTTTTTCCTCTGGCTGAAACAATAGCACTGGCCAGGGCTATGCAGGGAGCAGTATTACGTCCATAAGGCTCAGCAATTATATTTTCGACAGGAATTTCCGGCAGC
>CAYSHN010000339.1:0-4575 GCA_964430815.1 uncultured Calditrichota bacterium
TGATCGGGGATGCGGTGGCCCTGGTGATCGGCGATTCACCGGAAGTGGCCAGGGAGAAGCTGAGTAATATCTTTGAGATAATCATGAACAAGGAAATTGAAACAGATATTCGCTTGAAAATGCGTGAGGACTGGAATAATCAAGCAAAGGGAGACTTTAAACACAATATTTCTTAATACGGCAGAAGATGAGTTTGCATAATCCTATTGGGGGCAGGTCACATGGGAAGTTTATTAGATCAAATCAAAATATCGTTTCAATCTGTGCTTAAGATTATTTTGTGCATATTCAGTGTGATATGGTTTGCGCCACTTAGAAATGGCGCTATCGCCGCGGATGATATTGGAGTAGTTGCATATTATAGTAATAACACAATAGATTTTTTTCAAAAAGTTTTTTTGAATATTGGTGCTAATAGATACCGCCCTATATTTTACGCTCTTCAATATTTTGAGTATGAATTGTTTGGTAAAATCTATCAACTATGGTTCTATTTCAATGTTCTTGTTAACATTTTGATAGTTATTGCACTCTACAATTTACTACTAAAAATAACAAAAAATCGATGGATGCCCTTTGCTTTTTGTTTGATTTATATTACCAGCAGGTTCTCATATTATAATATTACACAGCTTAATGGGATACTAGAATCGGCCTGTCTGTTAATTTTAATCTTAATAACTAATTATTGTATTGATTTTTGGGAAAAAAAATATATAAAATACCTTGTTTTTGCGATTCTTCTTTATGCACTAATTATTTTCACTCACGAAAGATATTTTGTTTTGATCGGGTTTCTTGTTGCAACAATATTTCTATCTGATTTTATTACTTTAAAACAAAAAATTCTTTATTCTGCTCTAAGTACCGCACCGCTTTTGTTAAATATAATACTGAAAGCAGTAGTTTTCAAGATACCATTTTTTATTGGTACTGGTTCCGCATGGGAACTTGGCTTTAATTTCAATACGGCAGTTACACATTATTATTTGAGTGTGTTGAATATAATTGGAATTAACATAGGTCCTGTTTATTTGTATGGTCTGACTTTTTTAGATCCAGGAATGGCGGTGCAATATAAGATTGCTTCTTTAATTGTAACTGTCATTCCCTTGATCATCATCAGTATATTTATATTTACTCATATTATTTTCAATAAAGACAAAAATTCTAAGAGGGATGAAATAATAAGATTGTTTTTAGCCGTTCTTTTAGTTTGTTTGATTATTTTGTCGTTTTCAGTAACCATAAGAGTTGAACAACGCTGGATATACGCCCCGTTTATTGTCTATATTACCTGTATTGGATATTGTGCTTGCAAAATTATAGCGCCCAATTCGGTTATGATAAAGAAAAATGACGATAAATTTCACATTTCGCATTATTCAGGTTCTAAGCGTCATTCGACCGATACGGTTAAAAAAATTATAGTTTTAGTTTCTATAGTTTTGTTGGTTTGTTCAAGTATCAAAATGGATTTAGAATATAAAAAATACATTAACAGTATTTTTTTTATGGGGGGTATACAGGGAACAAAAACCATACTTGATGCAACGTATGTAAAATATGGAAAATCGTTGGAAAATTACGAAGTTTATGTCATTGACGCTAATACAGGTGCCGATTGGTCGCCAGGTTTGAATGCAGTATTATCAGCAAATTCATATTTAGGGAATATTCGGGTAAAGACGGTCAGCGATATTCTTAAGGTACCAACCAACAAAAATAACATTCTTATCTATAATACTATAGGTCAGTTTTCTGAAATTTCCATAATGGACGCTTTTAATTTTCCACAAGATCTGAAACAAGCTCAATTACTGTCAGGACAGTATGAATTAACTGGGGGTTTTTATATTTCAAAAAGCGTGTCCGCAATTCTCAATACAGGCAAAAATGGACTTTTAAAAGGAAAGATAGTTATTCCAGAGGAGGTTCGTCTACCAAATGGTATAACTGTTTTTATTGATGACAAGGAAGTTTATTCCCAAAAATTTGAGACTGTGGGGGAGCATTCTTTTCAGGCGAATTGTGAACCGAATAAAAATGCAATCGTCAAAATAGTCATGGATAAGGCAATTATACCGTATGAACTAGGCCTTGGTGTAGATAGGCGATCACTTTCAGTTATACTTAGTGAATTTTATTTTGAATAAAATGAGTTGAAGAAACCACATATAAAGACTGCAAGTTAGCTTTAAATGAGAGTTCGCAGATGTTTGCCCTTCCTGGTTTTGCTGGTGCCGGCCGTGGTGGTACTGCTCTGGTATATTGACCGCACCTTTGTTGACACTGTCTGGGAAGATGGCTTCATTTATGTACCGCTCATCGGGCGTTTCCTGGAAGGTCACTTGGCACCGGGCGACCTTTTTATTCACTTTGGCGAGCATTTGCTTTTTGGCCAGGCTGTACTTAATCTGCTTAACGCCAAGTTTTTAGCTCTGGATATGCGTCTCGATGCAGTGGTGTCCCTCACCGCCTACGCGGCAACGGCAGCCATCATTTATGCCGAATGCTCCAGGGTCTTTAGCAATATCCGCGCATATCTGCTTGGCATACTGTTCGTGCCCCTTGGTTTACTGTGTTTCAGCCTGGTGTCTCCTCCGACGCTTCTGATGTCAACACAGTTTGCCTGCGGCTCAGCGGTAGCCTTGCTGATTGCCTGGTTCTTACAGCAAGGCTTTAATACATCGACAATGGATAACCCCCGCCCGCGCTGGCCACTTATCGGCATGCTCATTCTGATACCTCTGTACTTCCTGGTCTTCAGTAGTGCCTATTTCCCTGGCTTGGTGTTGGGTCTGGGTGCCATGTACCTCTGCCGCGCCATCATCACCAGACGATGGCATATACGTCACATGGTGTCCCTGGCAGCGGTTATTGCGGCCTGCGTAATGCTGTATTATTGGTACGTGTTCCAAACTACGGGTTTATATTCCGGGCAGGGTTCATTCTTAAACCGTCTCAGCTATTATTTTTCCACAGGCATTTTTGACACCATCCTATCCTATATTGCCGGCATAAGCAGCAGCGTTATGGACCAGCACACCATAATGGAGCGGCTTCCCTGGGAAGCCGGCAATGTATTCCTGGTTCTGGGCGGAGCTATGGCTATCATGGGCGCCGTGGCATTATGGCTGTTCTTCAAAACGGGAATGTATCGCAAGACCTATTTACCCATATATTGCATGTTCTACCCATTGGGTATTATCACTTCGGTACGCTTCGGCCGGGGAATGATTGGCGGCTGGGGATGGATGACTAATGAATGGTACTCTTTCCAAACCAAGTTTTTCGTCATTGGCGCGGTGTGGATTCTACTTTATGCCCTGGTGGAATATATGCCCCGTGTCCGTATTGAATGGGCAAGCATAGTGAAACTAATGAAATCCTGGCCGATTATTTTCGCATCGGTGGCTCTTGCCTTCATATTTGCCTGTCATGCCTATGCCAATGTAGCCCAGTGGCACCGCGGGCCATATGTCCACATCTGGCTGGCGGAAAAGCGTAATGCCCTGCTGTTTCCCGAGTTCTACGATAATCCGGCCAATGTGATTTTGTGGCCCGAGGCAAGCATGATTGAAGGCCGCGCTATCCTGGAGAAGCATGAGCTATCCTGCTTCTCACCGCGAGGTCTGGCTGATATCTTCGCGGGCAGTCCTGATGGTGTTTTATATATCTCTGGCTGGTACACGGATAATTGGGTTGGCCGCAAGGGGTATGCCGCCTTAATGGCACAGGCCGAAGGAGGTGTTTCTTTCGAAGGTTTTGTCCCTGACTTCATTTCCAGCAACTATGTTGAGGTCCGCCTTAATGACGAGGTCATTTTTACTGGTAACCTCGCTGGCGGCGTAAAAACATCCTTTTCGGGGCACTCGCGGAAGGGCATTAATTTAATTGCCGTGACCTGTGAGCGGGAGGTAGCCCCGGCTTCCATCGGGGTCAACCCAGACCTTCGGCCGCTGGCGTTTTGGTTGTCTATCCAACGCCAGTAACTAAAATATTCTAGTATATCTTCGTACCTTTCAGGTTTGATAACGTTTGACATTTATGGCTGCTTTTTATATGATTTAACCACTAAACCCGGGTCACATTCTTGATGATTCAGGCCGGGCGATTTTTACATGAATAAAGAAATTACTTGTGGTGAATAGCTGTGAAAATTGTTATTCTTTGCGGCGGCCGGGGGTTTCGATTGCAGGAGGAGACGGAATATCGTCCTAAACCCCTTGTCCCTATCGGAGGACGGCCGATACTGTGGCATATCATGCGGACTTATGCCCATTTCGGCTTTCGTGATTTCGTTCTGTGTCTGGGCTACCGCGGTGATATGATTAAGGAATATTTTGTAAATTACGATACTATGAGCGACGATTTTACCGTACACCTGGGGCGTCAGCACGCCATCACGTATGAGAGTTCTCATGATGAACGGGACTATCATGTTACACTGGCGGATACGGGCCTGGAAACGATGACCGGTGGCCGTATTAAAAGGGTGCAGAAATATATCAATGAAGATACCTTCATGCTGACGTATGGCGATGGGGTCTCCGATATCAATATCAAGGCTTT
>CAYSHN010000340.1:0-4567 GCA_964430815.1 uncultured Calditrichota bacterium
TGCCACATTCGGATTACTGAGAATATCGAGTACCTTTTGCCGCCAGCTCATGGTAAATTTTTCAATTCGTGCGTCTTTGGTATGCAATACTTTCTTTCCACTCAAGACTTCGACTTCTCTACCATCAACAATGCTGATCAGGCTATCAATAGTAGGCACAACGTAATCAACCACCTTTTGTCGCAGGGCTTCGGTTTCAGTAATATTGACACTTTCCCGAACCGCTTTCTCGGCCCATTCGGCATTACGGCCCCGTTTCTCGGTAATTGACTTGATGCTGGCCACTGCATCATTGACAATTTTCTCTGTCATCACCTTGGCAGAGTCGGAACCACCGCCGATATCAACGGGATGAGCCGAGCCGATATTCGTACCCGGTGCCATGGCGGCAATATGCGCTGCCATAGTAATAAACACACCTGCCGATGCGGCGCGTGAGCCTGAAGGGTAAACATAAACAGCTATTGGTACTTCCGAACTGAGTATCCGTTTGACTATATCGTGCATCGAATCCATCAGACCACCCGGTGTATCCATTTCGATAATCAATAATTCGGCACCATCCTCTTCCGCTTGTTCAATGGATTCAATGATAAATTCCCGGGCCGGTGGATTGATGACACCATCGATGCTGATCTGGTGAATAACTTTCTGCTGGCCCCAGCAAAAAGTAAAACTTAATAGCAATAAACTGATAATTTTCATAGGCATAATTGTGACTTTTAAAATTAAATTTAAGTTAAAAAATTAGACTTCCGGAGTATTAAAGTCAAGTAATTTCAAGGGTAGTAGCTTAGTACCTGAGTCCCTTAGTACCTGAGCATCTGAGTACTTTAGTAACTATACTTCTTTATCCGCAACTCAAGAGTCGCGGCTAGCGGTTAATCGTCGCTAGGCAGTGGCCCCTGCAATTCTTTTCCCATTACCCTTTACCAAATTTATTCGACCCCTACGGGGTCGCACTTTTAATGTAGGGTAAACGGATTTCTATAAACATTTGATGCCTCCGGCATCATTACTCCATATCTTCTTGCCTCTTTAATCTTTCATCTTTAATCTTTGTGCCTTTATTTATATGTACTAAGGTTCTCAGGTACTGTTCACTCAGTGCCTTTGTGCCTCTATGCCTCTGTGCCTTTGTGCTTACATAATCCCATTCAACTTTCCCCCATCAATCTGAATAGTATTCCCGGTCAAATAACTGGCCTGATCCGAGCATAAATATGTTACCAGTGCTGCTAATTCAGAAGCCTCTCCAATACGTTGCAGCGGTACACTTTGTTCCCATTGGGCATATATATCTGCCCGCTGTTCCCCTTGCTCCATTCTTTTCTTTACAATCCGTTCCAGGCCATCGGTACGGTGATACCCGGGCGCAATATTATGAACCGTAATACCATGTGCACCGACTTCCTTGGATAAGGTTTTTGCTAAACCAATTACCGCTGGACGCAGTGCATTTGAGTAAACCAGATTCATGACCGGTTCTTTTACTGACATGGAGGTAATATTAATAATCCGGCCCCAATGCTGTTTTTTCATCATCGGTAACACAGCTTTAATGGCCCAGACCACACTCATAAATGTAATTCTGAAATATTTCTCCCATTCCTGATCCACCGTTTCCTCGAAATTCTTCACCGGTGGTCCACCGGCATTGGTCACCAGGATATCGACTTTCTTCCATTTAGCCAGGACATTTAAGATAAACGAATCAATTTGGTCCTTGAACTCCACATCCACCTGACCCGGCAGAATCTCCATACCGGTTAACTGTTTAATCTCTCTGGCCGCGTCCTGAATTTGCTGTTCATTCCGTGAACAGATAGCGACTTTACATCCCTCTCTGGCCAGAGTCAGTGCACAGGCTTTACCAAATCCTTTGCTCGCCGCCAGCACGACGGCAACTCTATCTCGTAATCCCAAATCCATACCACTTCTCCTTTAGCTATTTTAATATTTCAGAATTATTACCTTAAAAACTGACTATAGCTCATGAGCAGTCTGATTTTTTTTCGAACCAACCTTTCCAATTTCAGTACTATATTGACATATCTTCACTATTTTAATAGATTTAAACAATACAATTCAAAAATATCTCCATGAAAAAATTTTTATCTTTGTTGTTGCGGAATACTTTGTTCAGAGTAGCCGTGGGTATTGCTGTATTTGCACTTGGCGGTGCCTTACTGGTAATATTATTTGAGAACAAATTTAACGACCAGTTTCAAGTCCTGGGAGATGCAATCTGGTACGTTTTTGTAACCATGACCACTGTGGGGTATGGCGACAAGGTACCGGTTACCATCGGTGGCAAGGTGATTGGTGTGATGGTCATGTTTTTCGGTATGACTTTACTATCGGTGTTTACCGCCGCCATTTCATCTATTTTTGTAGCGCGTAAATTAAAAGAGGTGCGAGGATTGGAAGAGATAAAACTAAGAGACCATTTAATCATCTGTGGCTGGAATCATACCGGCGAACAGATCCTGACTTCCTTCCAGAAGGAAAAAGAAAAAACGGTTCCCATCGTCCTGATCAATCAGTTGAGTGAAGATTTGATCAATGATATCCTCAATCATTTTGCTAATCTGAAGATCAAATTCGTGCGTGGGGATTATACCAAGGAAATAATACTAAACCGGGCCAATGTCGGGCAAGCCCGCGTGGTATTGATTATACCTGACCACAGTTCCGGCTTATCAGCACAGAGTGATGAACGAACCATCCTGGCTACCCTTTCCATTAAAGCCATTAACCAGAAGGTCAAAGTTTATGCCCACCTGACAAACCGGGAGAATCTGCCGCATCTTAAAAAAGCCAAGGTTGATGATGTTCTGATCAGTGATGCCTACAGTGGCTATTTGCTGGCGGCCCAGGTGCTGGCACCGGGTGTCCCACAAACTATTGAAATGCTTTTCTCGGAGAACGCGCCATTTCTGTTTAAACGTCTTGAAATTCCTGTTAACATGATCGGGTCTGCTTATGGCCAATTGAAGCAGGAAACAGAAAAAAATATGGATACCATTTGTATCGGTCTGGGCCGCGAACAGGAAAAGGTACAAATCTCCGCTATCCTGAGTGACGATTATTCTTCACTGGATCAATTCATTAAAAGGAAATTCGAAGCTGCTGGTCGCGGCCAGGGTGACGAAAAAAAGACTAATATTCGCATTAATCCATCCGTTAATACAATATTAACAGATAAAGATTTCCTGATTGTCATCACCCAGGGAGAAAAAAGCAAGTGATCCCAGAGATAAATCTATCCGATCAGCTACCCTTTTTCCAAAAATTATCCCTGTTTCATGGGCTTTCCGAAGAACAGATTAAAAAAATAATCCAGATCATGCACGCGGCAGACATCAGATCCGGAGATCATATCACCCAGGAGGGGGCTAATGAAGATACATTATTCATTCTATTAAAGGGTGAAGTAGAGATATCGAAACGTTTATTGATGCCCCTGTTCGACGGTATGAGTGACAAACAGGAAAAATCTCTGATCCGGCTTTCGGAGAAAGACCATGCTTTTTTTGGAGAAATGGCCTTATTCGAAGAAAAGCCGGAAAGATCGGCATCGGTTACCACTTTGAAAAATAGTAAAGTAGCCATACTAAAAAAAGATGAGTTCTTAAATATTCTGGAGCAGAATCCTGAAATCGGTTTTATTGTTATCAAGAATATTGCTACCGAATTAACTCGCCGGTTGGTGAAAGCGAATAAGGATATCCTGAAGTTAACTACGGCATTTAGTCTTGCGTTAGAGGGTGAATGAATTGCTGAAAAGAGGTAATTTTAAATTTGCCACGGAGGTCGAATATTTTGAGTATGTAATGAAAAAATATTTCCGCAAAGTACCTCCCGTGCCCACTAATATCTATCTGAATTCCCCACAATCACGTTTAATAGAAAACCGTATTCAAATCGCCTCCCTGTGTCATTTTCCCTCGGTGCTGAATATTTTAATCCGTGATCCGGAGTATTCGGTTCAAAGTGCCGCCCGTAATAACGATTTCTGGCCTTTGATTGGAGAATTGCAGGATGTTCTCGGTTTTGAAAAACGGGAAAGAAAAGAATTTGCGCGGCAGGAAGTTTTCCGCATCATGCTGGTATTGTTGCTGTTTGAAGACGATATCGATGTATTACGCGAGGTTCTGCGCAATGCCTCTCTCTCCACCCAAATGCTTAATACCTATATCCAATTATTACAAAACCGCAGCCGGGGGAAAAAAGATCAGGTAATTCTGGCCGAATCACAAAAGATCCTGACTGAAAAAAAACAACGAATTGTCAAGGCAGCTGACATTCGCAAATCAGCAAAAAGTTTTGAAGATCTTGAAGCTCAACGCATTCTGCTGTCAAAACTGGCCGATAATGATAAAGTCATCCGTAAAGCAGTCAGCAATGTCTTACTGGATATCAAGCCTACCCCACTTTTGCAGTTTATGCGCCTGGCGGTTCAGGATCAGTTATCGCATAATACCCTGAGTCACTATATTATTCTGACCGAGTTATTATATTTGATCCCTAAACGTGATGACCTGCGCCAAAAACCGGTACAAAG
>CAYSHN010000341.1:0-4527 GCA_964430815.1 uncultured Calditrichota bacterium
TGTTACTTAATTCTAAATCATCAAAACATGTCATCCCGGGCTTGACCCGGGATCTCATACCTGGTTCTGTTACTTAATTCTAAATCATCAAAGTATGTCATCCCGGGCTTGACCCGGGATCTCATACTTGGTTCTGTTACTTAATTCTAAATCATCAAAGCACGTCATCCCGGGCTTGACCCGGGATCTCATACCTGGTTCTGTTACTTAATTCTAAATCATCAAAACATGTCATCCCGGGCTTGACCCGGGATCTATTATCATTATGATGCAGCGAGATCCCGGCTTTCGCCGGGATGACTTCAGCATATTCTTATTCAATTAATCTTATAAATAAATCATCCCATTTAGGGTTATTCTTCTCAATAAGTTGAATCTTCCACTTTCGGTGCCATCGTTTTAATTGTTTTTCTCTCAGAATTGCTGTGTACGCATCTTCATATGTCTCAAAATAAATTAAATTGGTAAGATGATATTTCTTTGTAAATCCATCGATTATCCCATTCTTATGCTCATAAACTCTACGCAATAGATTATTTGTAATTCCCGTATACAAAGTCCCTTTTTTTTATTGGTAATGATATAAATAAAATATTGTTTATACATGCTATACTGGAATCGCAATAACAATGCCATTATCAAACAGAGAATACAGGAATGGGTAATCATGGCTTCCTAGTGGGGATCCTCATGTGTTATGATAATAATAGATCCCGGGTCCTGTCTGCGCCAGGTCTTCGACATGCCCGGGATGACATTGTGGGTTTGAATATCGTGTTGAAGAACAATGCAATAATATTGGTTAGAACATATTCCGCAGCGGGATCCTTTTGTGTTATGAGAATAATGTATCCCAGATTCTGTCTGTCTCCAGGCCTTCGACATGCCCGGGATTACAATGCTTGATCATACTCATATCCTCAGGTACTAAGGTACTTTTTTAAATGTCACTCTCCGACTTAATAATTGTCCCCACAATCCCATATTCCATTGCTTCCTCAGCATTCATCCAATAATTGCGCTCGGTATCCTTTTCCACTTTTTCCAGTTTTTGACCGGTTTGTTTGGAAATAATTTCATTCAAACGCCGTTTCATCCTGACAATCTCTTTCGCTTCAATGGCTAAATCCACAGCTGTTCCAATCATTCCACCAAGGGGTTGATGAATGAGAAAACGGGTATTGGGCAGGCAAAAGCGATACTTGACCGGAACTGCCAAATAGATTAAAGCAGCAGCGCTGGCGACCCAACCTGTACCAACCACCTTTATCGGAGCTTTACAGAAACGGATCATATCAAAAATAGTATCACCGGATTCCACGTGCCCACCCTGCGAATTAATAAATATACGGATGTCTTTCTTGGATTCGGCTGATAGTACCAATAATCTTTCACTAACTGTCTTGGCCAGCTTTTGATTTATTTCACCATAAACTAGAATCGTGCGCGTCTTTAATAAGCGCTCCTCAATCCTGTCTTTTTTAGTCTCTTCTTGTTCTAATTTTGGTTCATCATTCATATCAGTTTCTCCTGCCTATATTTCCTTTATTTATCCTTAAAAATACAGAACGTCTCCAGACAATAATTAATTGCCAGTAATTGAAATATTCAATTTACATTCTTCATTCCTATTTACAACTCTCTAAATAAATATTTTGTTGAATGTACAGGTAAATACCATAAAATAGTAATAAAATTCAGGATAGTATTCATACTGAATATCTTTCTGTTCGCACCCGATATTGCAGGAATGAGAAGCCGGCAATTATAGGTACAGCAATAAAGCCTATACCGAACCACAGTGGATCAGCGCCATAATTTTCATAAATCCAGGTACCAAGGAGTGGAGCAATCACATAACATAGCGAGAAAGTAAAAGTATACAAACCCATCTAGCGGCCGCGGATTTGGTCAGGAGCCCGGTCAGCAATAAAACCGATCATTAATGGGATCGGGATTATTTGGATACGTATTGATTCTCGTTCTGAAGATTAACCGGATAAGCATCACGACAAGAGCCTAATTTCAGGACGGGTCCATTCATAAAGGCAAAAGGTTTTTCAGTTATATGATGCAGGTAAGGATTGGCTTTGATTATTTTGACCTTAAACGATTGACCCTGTTTAATAAATAAGAACCAGGGTATATCACCGCCATTCGTAGCAGGAGCAAATAATTCATCGTTATCGGTATCCCAGACAAATCCATATTCTTTGTTATCATAAATATAGGCATACATAAGATAAGTTGAGTTATGGACCTTGAGCAATCCCAGAAAACAGGCATTAATCTCCTGGTCAACCCGGTCTTTACAATTCCGCAGATTGATTATATCTGCGGAACCAGGGGAGATCTGTTTTAGAAGTTGCTCCAGATCTGTGTTTTGAAATCCAAAGTAACTGTAGCTAATTAGCGTATTTAATTCCGGTTCTTGAAACATGATTGTGCTTCGACCACCTTTATATTCGGACCGTTTAATTAGTTAAAATGATGTAAAGTATCTCATGCTTTATCACCCCAGATTACCACTTGATTTCCGCCCCCATGTTTAGCGGCATACATGGCAGAGTCAGCACGGGTGATGGTGTCAATCATAGTGACCGACGGATCCGTAGTCACCAGTCCAAAGGAGGCGGTGATTTTAATATATATTTTAGGCGAGACAACAATCGCCAGGGCGGCTAATCCTCTTTGTAACCTGTTTAAGGTGTTGCTGGCCAGATGTACAGGGGTATATGGTAAACAGATCAGAAATTCTTCTCCCCCATATCTGCACATCGAATCATAAGGGCGAAGATTAGATGTTAAAAACTGAGCAACCCTATGTAACACGTCATCACCGATCTGGTGGCCGTAAGTATCGTTGATCACTTTAAAGTGGTCCAGATCAACCATAGCGATACAGCAGGGTTTGCCTAATCGGGCTGCCCGGGCATACTCCTGGGTTAAAATTCTTAAAAACGCCTGGCGGTTTAATACATGTGTCAGGGAATCGAATGAGAATAAAGCCTGATGAAATTCATCGCGCAGTCTAATTAAATTCCCTGAAAGCTTCACTTCCTTCATCATAAATTCATCATAGTCCTGCTGTGTAATTTTATCTGTTTTCTTGCTCTTTAATGCTAAGGTTTTTGCTAAGCGATGCAAATCCCGGTTTGACTCATCGATGGTGCGAAACAATGGGTGTTCGGTTAAAAAAGGAGTGGTCTGTTTATAATACCATTTACCGAAATTGCTGATCTCGTAGGCTTTATCGGCAAGTACATCATTGGGGAAGGGCAGACTGCACATTAAACTGCGATGCCAGTTACTTAGCCATTTTCCATGTTCCAGAATAGCGTGTTCAAGAGCATCGACAATACCCTTAGTCTCTTGAGCAGTAAGATGTTGTTGTTCTGTTTTTTTCATGCTAGTAAGATAAAAAGTTTAGCAGTGCTGAGATTTCGTGTATAAACTAAAATGCTGCCAAAATAAATGCAAGAAAATTCTGATAAGCTGAGTACCTGAGTCCTTTAGTCCCTAAGTACCTGAGTAAAAATATGTTTCCCTTCTGGAGAGGTCCGCCTGCCGGCGTGACTGCCGGACGGGATTTGTGGAAAATTAGTCATTGAGAGTCCCGGTCGCTTGCTGCCGGATATTAGTCTTATAAACGTATAAAATATTATGACGATGGGAATAAAAATAGGTGACTAGTCATTTAATATAATATACATAAAAATACAGGAGAAGAAATGAACAAATTAATTTTAACAAGCATTATGGTTCTACTGGCTGTTTTTTCGAGTCCGGCCCAGACTAACTGGGAAACAGATCCTGCTCATTCCAACATCAATTTCACCATTGCCCATATGGTTATAGCAGATGTAACTGGTAAGTTCAACGATTTCAGTTGTACGATTCAATCACCGGGTGAAGATTTTACCAATGCGCAGGTGGAAGTAAACATTAAATCAAACAGTATTTTTACCAATAATGAAAAACGGGACACCCATCTGCGCTCCGCCGATTTTTTTGATGTGGAAAAATATCCGCTGATCAGTTTTAAAAGTACCTCGTTTGAAAAAACAGGTGAAAATACTTATAAAATCAGTGGTATGCTGACCATGCATGGCATCTCGAAACCGGTAGTGTTGGATGCCAGGTACAAAGGCCTGATTAAAGATCCCTGGGGGAATACCAAAGCAGGTTTTAAAGCCAGCACCTCGCTGGATCGCTATGATTATGACTTGAAATGGAATACCACACTGGAAGCCGGTGGTCTTTTAGTCGGGAAGGTCGTTTCAATCGAAATTAATTTAGAATTATTAAAAAAGTAGTGATAAATATTCCTGTTTTGGGGGTGTCTCAAAAGTATCAATTTGTCATTCTGAAGAATCTTTTTTCTATCAATAAACACAGATTCTTCCTCATCCGGCAGTCAGCCAGTGGGCTGATCCGCCTACCGGCGTGATTGCCGGACTCGTCAGAATGACACTTTTGGGACAGCTCCATAACATGGATTCCATATTATTATTATGAAGCTTGAGT
>CAYSHN010000342.1:0-4517 GCA_964430815.1 uncultured Calditrichota bacterium
ATTTGTCGGCTTTGCGGTGCCATTTCCTATAACGGCATCACCATCGACGGTTGATGAATCATTCCCGATCGGCCATAATAAACCACGACTTGTATGACCCCATTGATTAACATAGAAGGGTTCCCAGGGAGCTTCCGGAACAGTAATGGGTGCACCGAGTTCAGCTCTGACATCCGTAAAATTGACCTGCGTGGCTTCCATGTCGTTATTAAAACCAAAACAAACGCCGTTGAATTTAGTGCTTACCTCAGCAGTGTCTATGACCGTACCGCCATACCAGTACTTATTATCCGTTTTAACCAAATACCAGCGAATTTCGTTGGTACCATCACCTAACGGCTGAATGGACATAGCCCACTTATATAAGCCGGCCGACATTGCCGCATTGCGAGGTGCTTGTTTTACTGCTATAAGAGGAAACTGACCAGAATAGGTACTATTCCAACCCGCACTGTTCGGGACTGTCCAGACTGTACCGACACCGTTGGAACCATTGGCCATAATACCGGCGCCCGTCCTTGGCGTAAACTCATATCCGAAGTGATTTTTAGTACTAACCCATCTGGCCGAGTCAGTATACTGATACTCCAGAACTACACTGTCCTGAAAAGTCAACGCATAACGAATATGGGTATAAGCATTTTCAGCAGCACCACCGCCGACTAATTGAAGTTGTCCGCTGACCACAACCGCTTGATCGGTAGTTGCTTCAAGAAGTTGGCCAAAACCACCGCGAATTGTAGACCAATTTGTCGGCTTTGCGCTGCCATTTCCTATAATGGCATTACCATCGGCGGTTGTTGTATCATTCCCGATCGGCCATAATAAACCACGACTTGTATGACCCCAATCGCTAACAAGAGCGGGATCTGGTTCCCGTGTTACTACTATATCGTCAATCCAGAATTTAACAGTATCATTATCCGGACCGCCGAAATGTAATTTAATCTGATTATCTGCTACGTTTTCGATTGCAGACATTGAATAACTAAATGTCTGAGGTGTAGTTGTAACTTCTGGCCATTCGATTAAGCGTTTGGTATAAGGATCGCCCGCTATTTCAAATAAAACGTTAAAAGTAACGTCTCTGTCAGCTACGGCCAAAATTGAAATAGTATACTGATAACCTTTTACCAAAGGGAGATTAGTACATCTCTGAATTCTATAGGTATCAGGCCCACCTTCAGTAACATCAATCAGGTATGAATATTTGCCTGAAAGCACACTGTTAGTATCAATTGAAGGGGTACAAATTGTTGAGCCGCCGTCAATCCATCCGCTCCAATTACTGGCACTACCGTTCTCAAAATCATCGGAGAAAACTACCTCCTGGGCCAATGAACCTGATGCGAACCAAAGAGTGAATAAAACAATAAATAGTAATTTCTTGACCACGATTAATCCTCCTTATAATAATATGTAAAAAAAATGTCGGTGATTTAAAACATCAAAATCTAAATCACATTTTAATAATAATTATTACTTCTTACTATTCCCTACCACCTCCTTATCTATATTTTACAAATAATCTTTTTATTAAAAATGATTCGTTCCGGTAACCAATCAAGAGCTGATAACCGGAACGAAGTTTAAATGTTTATTTTATTTTATCAAAGCGAATTTCTTTGAGATTGAAACACCATCGGCCTCAAGTGTGTAAAGGTAAATACCACTAGCTAAATTTTTAGCATTAAAGGTTGCAATGTAATTTCCAGCTTTTTGATCGCCGTCATGCAGAGTGGTCACGAGCTGCCCCAATGAATTATATACTTTTAATGATACATGCCCGGACACGGGAATAGAATACTCAATATTAGTAGATGGATTGAAAGGATTGGGATAGTTCTGTTTTAGTACATAATCAAAAGGGGTAGCGCCTGGAATTTCCCTAATAGCTGTTCCTGTTGGATTACCATAATAGAGCCAATTATTGATCGTAGTCCATTCAGCGTCTCTTTGTGCTGCCCATGCTACCTTTTGATCCGGAAACCAATTCAAATCTCCCAATGGTAAACCACCCATTGCCGCGGTTTTATAGGCCTCATTATTATACGCCATATTCTCCGGCAAGGGCCATTGCTGGGCGATGGTAGCCCCTCTATTATAACACCAGTCAATGTCGAGACCGGTACCCCATTTACCTTCCATAAATAATTTCAGTGTATCCACGTTAGTGGGCGGCACAATGTATCCCGGATCGGTATCGTATATGGTTGACCAATCAACGTTCATTTTTTTGAACACCTTATTACCACCACCGTCTACGGAATCTATCCATGCAATATCATCTTCGCTTATCATTGGAGCCGGGTGATACAACTCAATATCATTTCTGGCTTTATGCTGCTCTTGACACCAGGGACAGTCCGTATACCAGGCTAGCATCCAGTCCTGATGCATGTAACAGATATTGCTTACATATAGTTCTCGGTCCAAGTCCGTGAAGTCAACTACAAAACCAAAAGAGTCAACCGGTTGAATTTGGCTGATTAAACCACCATTTCCTGGGGGATCGCAGTTTCCATCTAAAAAATCCTGCCAAGTCTGATTACTGTCACATACATCAATCGCTCTATACCCAAACATGTAAGGATTCACAAATATAGAGTTTGTTATAGAACAATTTCTTAGCCAGCCCTGATTAGAAAACCTGCCAGTCTGATAAACCCATTCCACAGAATTTATAAGGGTGCAGTGATTTAAATGAACGTTATCACCAAACTCATTACCCTCTTGCATAACAATTCTGCTTAGATTAGAGAAGCTACAGTTCTCAAATAAAAGACTATCGTAGTGAAATCCTTTACTTTCGTAAGGAAAAGAAACGGCGCGATTATAATACTGGAAATGGAAATCTGTGAGATTCCTGAAATAACAATCATTGAATATACCAACAAAATGGTCAGCTTTAACGGTTATAGAACCTCCTGACTCAGCACCAATTCGACTATAATCAAATATACAGCCCTCAAAATACCCCCTATCCATATCGCCTAATGGTAGTGAATCTTCAAACACAATCGAACATTGTCGTTGACTACCTGATAAAGAGCTTGATGATAAATCGTCAAATCGTACCCAAATATTTTTCAAAACAACATCCCCATAGGTTTGTATAATGTATACCCTGTCTATCGCTTCTTCAGTCCAGACAATTTGGGGGGGAGCAGAGTTTTGCACTTCTTCAGGAGTTCCCTCTCCCTCTCTGAGTGGTTTCGGGGCAACAATTTCCAGGTTTTCCCCAAAACTTAGAAAAATGCTTCTACTCAGCACATAAATATCATAGGGGGTCAGCTTAAAAACGGTATTGTTAATAGTGTGATTAGTTCTCGCAAGGTCAACGGCATCGTTAAGGGTGCCGTATATATAGCCAGATTCATAATATCCCTGGACCTTTACCGTATCCTTTTGTTGAGCATATAACATACTGCTCAAACATACCATTACTAAGAAAAAGAGTAAAAAATGCCTCATAATTTGCTCCTTTTGTTGGTTAGTCTATAAAGAGTTAATTGCTGTTGTTAATTTTGTCACAATTAATACCTTAACCTTAATCCAAGATTTACCGTTAAGCCATAGTTTTGTATACCCCGGTATCCTCCGGTTGACTTTTGCACCCAGCTGGTATTTTGATCATTCAGGTTAACGACATCCATGAACAATTCACTGTTGAAAAACGGCAGTTTTTGACGGGCCGAGAAATCGACCCTGAAATATTCCTTGGTATTAGAATCGTTTTCCGGATATTCACCTCCAGTTGCTCTGGCTGAGTTATCCTGGAAGATAAACGACAGTCTGGCTGAAAATCCCTTGTAATCATACCCTATGTACGAGTTTAGAACATGATTAGGCTGATCAATCAATCGTGCCGTGTATGAGCTATCGATAAGAGTGAATTGAACAGGTCTGGTACCCGGGATTGCCTGTATTGTATAAAATGGATACTTGGTTTCAGAAAAAATACGCGCGTAGTTAATCCCAAAGACAATATTGTTAAAAGGTCTGGGCATGTACCAGAAATTATGTTGAAAGTCAAATTCTAACCCTTTTATGGTTGCGTCGAAGGGATTATTCAGGGGTCGATACACCGTACCGGTTAACTGAACCGGGTTTACCACAATAACACCATTGCGGATAATCTGGTAACGTCGAATAGAGTCAATCCCGGCGTTTTGAGCGGCATCCAACCGATATTCTGCGGGATAGACAAAGTTTTCTACTGTTTTATAAAAAGCACCTATCGTTAAAAGCCCTAATTTATTAGTATGGAATGTAAGACTAATGTCATGATTATATGCTTTGGCCGGTTTCAGATCAGGATTGCCTGTATATATATTATTGTCTTGGGTAATGGTAAATTTCGGGGTTAGCGATTGATAATCCGGTCTGGCCAGCGTCTGGGTATAGGCGTAGCGGATATCCATCCAACCAAATGGGGAGTATTTTACTTGTCCCATAGGAAGTATGAATTCATTTTCGTTGACTGAAGTGGTATCGTACATTTTCTGTATTTGTAA
>CAYSHN010000343.1:0-4514 GCA_964430815.1 uncultured Calditrichota bacterium
AATCTTGATCTTAAAGTAATATGCTGCCAAGGCGGCCGTGAAGGTTGTGGTTGTATCACCCTGGACTAATAATAAATCTGGTTTTTCTTTATCAATTATATTCCTTAGTTCGATTAAAATACGTGAGGTGAGATGGAATAAATCCTGATTCTTTGTCATAATGTTTAAATCATAATCGGGTTCGACCCCAAATATTCGGAGTGCCTGATCCAGCATTTCACGATGCTGAGCGGTTACACAAATAACAGTTTGAAATTGATTGGCATATTCTCTTAGCTTAATTACCAGAGGACACAGTTTAATACATTCCGGGCGTGTACCAAACACAATCAAAATTTTTGTCATACGCTAATCCTGTCGTTTACAAAAAGGGATTTAATGGTGACTAAACCGTACTGAATTTGTTTGTTAATTTGCATGCCAACATTGGAATCGTACTGGTCATATCTTCATGCAAAAGAAATCGATTCAAAATAAAATTATCACTATAATCATCGACAAAACCTTTTTTAGTTGTTACTGCATAGCGGTATCCATTCTGTTCAAGCAATTTAACAATTTGACGGTTATAATTTCCATTGGGATAAGAGAATATTTCGGCCGGATCTCCAATTTTTTCTGCTAATATTCTTTTTGATTGAATAATTTCTTTTTCCGCATCATCCAGGGATGTATTGGTGAGGATGACATGATTGTGGGTATGAGCGCCAAAATCTATCATATTCTGTTTCATTTCACGAATCTGCTCCCAGGTAAGCCAGGGACTTTCTTTCTGAAGTATGTCATGCAGATCCGACATCATTGCATCGATCGAATCGATCAGGTTCTGTAACTGTGCTCTTCCACTAAGTTTCATGGAATATATTATATTCTCTGCTAGATTTTTCTTTTGCATAAGCAGGGTTCTGATACTAACTTTAAAATTTATTTGCTGACGTGTTAGGTAATCTAATAACCCTTTCAATTTATTATTAGAACTATAACGGATATAGTAGCTGATTCTATCAGTCCAGGGCCAATTTGTAGAACCAATCATATTTGTTGATAAAAAAATAATGGCCGGTACTTTATATGATTTTAGTATAGGATAGGCATGGTGGAAATTATCTGCCCACCCATCATCGAAGGACAGAACACATCCATTCTGAATTGAATTAAGTTCCTTAAATGAAATTATCTGATAATTACGGGTAAGATATTGAAGATGTTTCTCAAAGGTTTTAGTGGTCACGTACATTCCTGGCTGGATAAAATCCAATTGTGGATCATCGTCCGGAAGAATTCTATGGTAACAGACGATAAGATTATGCGGGATTTTATTGAATAGTTTTATTATCTGAGTATAGTATACTAGCGCCGAAAAAGATTTTTTTAGGAATATTTTTAAGTTCATGTTCAGGCAGTTTCATTTATTAAATTATCATCAGTAGGAGCATTATTAAGCAGGTCGAATTTGTCCACTGCAATTCTTTTAGCCACAACAATTAATGCGATTATATACCAATAATGTGGGTAGTACAGTACGGAAAGAAATGAAGCAGAAGAGAAAAATCCAGCAAAGGAGGCGATAAATGCCAGGGATAAATAATATAGGTATTTAAAATCTTCATCTTCCCAATAAATTTTAAGTTTTTTTAGGAAAAATATATCTTTTAAATTGATAAAAAGCAGAGCGAAATATAAAATAATACCCAATATACCTAGTTCGGGTATAAGGGTGAACCATAGAGAATGAGACACCATACCCCACATATCTCTGCCGAACCAATCAGATTGATATTCCGGAAATCTTACTTGAAAGTTTCCTCCTCCCACTCCCAGGGGATGATCTAAAAACATTTTCCAGGCAGCGTCCCAAAATAAGAATCTTGACGTTGCTGTACTTTCTTGGGTATTCGTAACAGTAGACATTTCAGTCCAATAAGCCTGATCGGCAGAAAAGTACATGATGCCGGCTAACATAAGAACAACGACCATGGTGAGTAATTTTCTAGGACTGAATAGCCAAATTACAAACGTAACACAGATTAAACCAACAAATCCACCCCGCGAAAATGACACAACCACTCCCAGTATACCGATTACAATGGCAACCGCGTAAATTATTTTTTTTATTTTATTTTTCTCAACTAAAAATAAGAAATAAGCAAATGGAATCCAGGTATCGATATAAAGAGATATATCATTTTCGTCTGCAAAATAAGCGCCAGCACCGACACCTTTATAGAAAAAAGAAAAAACTGTAGCATAAATCATCAGTAGGGTGAAGACAAATAATAATTTTTTTAATAACTCGATTGAATTCACCAGAACGATTGTCGATAATATAAATGGCATATACATCAACATATCTCTGGTCATTCGATAGGCATAATAATTATTAACAGCAAATGGTACTTCTAATCCAAGCAGAATAATAAATAACCAGATGATCAATGTCTGATTAGAATGTGACAATTTTAATCTACCACTGGACAGAAGAAATCCTATAAGTATCAATACGCTGATCATACCTGGTTTTAAAAATCCGATGGGTAAGATATGCTGTGGCCGACCATAATCAATCACAAGATATACTATTAAAAAAACCCACCATCTTTTATCAAATGTACTCATTCAATTATCTACACTTATTTATTTCCGACTGCATCGATATTACAATAAACAGCAATGAACCTGGGTATAACATATAAATTATCAGGATAAATTGTAATTCATTCTATTAGGTATGAAAACATTAAATATCATGTTTAATCGCAACATTTTCTGATGATCTATACTATTTCAATAATCTCTTAATACTGAAAATGAACTCTCGATCCGAAAACCATTGATAGCCAACATAGGAAATACCGCCAATGACTAATGAAATGCTCAATCGCAGTACATAATTTTCATTTATAAAATCAATTGGGGTAATCAGATGCCGGAAGATGGTCAATGAGATTAGCATTAAAACCGATCCCAGAATTGGATTCCTCAAATTATTGACATAATCGATTATAGAAACACCGATAGTTTTAATGGTAATAATAATCCAGGAGGTAGTTAAGATCACGAAAACTGTCATCCAAGGAACAATGATGGCATTTAATCCATACTTTACAGCAAAATAAAAAGACACCGGCATCGTCAAGACTCCAGCAATATGATAATACACCCCCCACATCGGTCTGCCTTGCGCTGCGTGGGCAAAATTATTAATCGCATTAATTGACATAAAAATTTGAGTCAGGCATAAATATTTGAAAATCGTGATCATGGGATACCACTTTTCGTTTAAAATAATTTTGATCAAGTCTTCACCAACTAAAAATCCACCAAAAAATAAAGGGACTACCAAAAAGGCCGTTATTTTATTGGAATTAAGATAGAATTTATTAAACTGAGCTTTATCATCCTGTAATTTTGATAATGCCGGGAAGGAGACCTGATTAATTAAGGTGACAATTTTTTCCGTGGGAATTTGTGCAAGTTGTAAGGCGAAGGCATAAATTCCAAGCAGATCGGGACTCCATGCTCTACCCGCAAAAAATCGATCGGATTGTTCCCAGATATAAAAAAGTGATCTTCCAAAAGACATGATTATCCCAAATTTGATATAGGCTTTTGCTTCTTTAAAATTAAAGTGAAAAGATGGATACCACTTTACATGATAATAGACCATGATTAATCGAGCGATTGAACGTAAAAGGAAACCGCCTACTAATGTCCACACTCCAGCACCAAAATAAGAGAGCAGAATCATACCAATTCCAGAGACAAAAGCAACACCTAGATCAATTTTCCCGACAGTTTTAAATTCCAGTTCTTTTTTTAAGAGACTTAAAGGAACAACTTGAAATCCCATGAACAGAAATATCAGTGCCATTGATTCAGTCAGAGGGATAACCCGCGGTTCATTAAAAACCTTTGCAGTAATATAGGCAATCGGAAAACAACTAAGCACCAGAAGACCGCTGACGAAACAAGAAAACCAGAACACGGAAGATAATTCTTTTTGCGAAGAGGTTTTTCTTTGAATAATAGCATTGCCCAATCCTAGCTCACTAAATAATTCAGCATAACCTGTGAAGATGGTCGCTATCGCAAACAATCCATAATCCCCTGGGACCAGTATTCGGGCAACAATAACTGTAACCAGCCAGGAGAAAAATTGGCTAAAAATTTTAAATAAGGCCAGCCAGGAACCTCCCTTAAAAGATTTACTCCATATTGTATCCGCCAAGTTGAATCCTCCTAATTTAAATGTGGTTATAGACAGGAGATCTAATACTACGTTTAAATCTGATAATACTGGTGATCTGGTTTTATTAATTGTTGGATCACCCGAGCCGGATTTCCGGTAACGATTGAGAAAGCGGGTACATCTTTAGTGACGACTGAATTTCTGGTCACTATACTACCTTCACCTATGGTCACACCCCTAATGATCAGACTATTTGCCCCAATCCATACAGCATCCTCAATGACGATTGGAGTGGATTCAGAAAGTTCTGAGCCATCACCATGGC
>CAYSHN010000344.1:0-4491 GCA_964430815.1 uncultured Calditrichota bacterium
ATGAAAGGAAGTGTAAGTTGCCTTCTGATAGAGAGCGCGATCGACGGTAAGTCTTTCCAGAACCAGTTTACTTATATCAATAATGTCAAGACGTGAACTGGGAATGACTTCCAGGGAAATTTCCCGAGGTGCCGCCTGCATGTCAATCTCCGTAACAATTATTCATACTGTGCTTTTTTGCTCACGATAAACAATTAAACTTGTAATTTGATATCCTGATCCAAAGTTTAAAAATATACATATTCCACTTCATATTAACAATACAATTAACATCGTCAGATTTAATAGTTATTCCAAAAATATGAAATATAATGTTAAATCATTATAACCAATAGTGATTTAGATCATAATTTGGAAACGAAATCTGCAAAAAGGTATGATGAAATAGAAATTCAGGGGTACATGATAATGTACCCCTGTCGGTCGCTCAGCAAATATTAATTTTCCTCACCAGCCAGTTTAGCTATTACTTTATCGATCAGATATACGGTGCGTTTATCCGTACCGATCAGTTTAATTTTGTCAAGAATCCTGCTAAAAGAAGTCTCTTCCTCATGCTGTTCACTGATGAACCACTGTATGAAATTATGAGTGGCCAGATCCTTATCTTTCCAGGCGGTTTCAGCTATATCATGGATACGCTTGGTAACCTGTTTCTCGTGATCCAGAGACTTTTTAAATATTTCTTCAATCGAATCGTAATCGGTGGGTGGCGCATCCAATTTCCCGATTACAGCCATTTCACCGGACTCCAGCACATATTCAAAGATTTTGTGCATGTGAACTAATTCTTCCTTAGCCTGCTTTTTCATGAATTTGGCACACCCTTCCAGCCCCTGCGTCTCAGCCCAGGAGGCCATTTGCAGATAGACATTCGAAGAATAAAATTCAAAATTGATCTGTTTGTTCAACTTATCAAGCATCACTTTGGTCAACATATCAACTCCTTCTCATTTTTAATGAACGATTACTCTATTACTTAATTTTATTTAGTATCGGCTGCCAGGTCACAACGATCTCTTCATGATTATCAACATGGTGTCTTAACTCCTTTTTAAGCTAGCCCTTATTAACCGTCTGGCGGTAACTGTATATCAATCTACTCATAAAGTACAATGATAAAATTAAGCAAATTATTCCTTTTTAGCCAAGGCTTTTACTAAATCAGTCCGATTTTAACAAATAGGATTCCATAACCGTTCGCAGCTGCCCTTCCATTGGCAAGACCTGATTGGTTTTGGCATCTATGGCTACAAAGGTAATATCGGCATCGGCAATACGCTGATCACTATCAGCCCGAAATATTTCCTGATGGATTTTTGCACTCTTGCTGCCCAATTTAACCATTTCGGTCCGGATTTCCAGAATATAATCCAGTAAGGCCGGTTGGCGATAGTTTATATTTATATTAACTACCACAAAGGCAAATCCCTTTTTTTCAAACTCAGTAATTGGCATAACTTGTTCGATAAAAGACCAGCGGGCTTCCTCTAAAAATTCCAGATAACGGGCATGATTCACATGTCCGTACATATCCAGATGGTATCCTCGAATTTTAATAGTGATGCGATGCATCTTTATTCCTTTCTGGCACGACTTAATTCATGTTACCCCTGCAATTGGTTAAACTTAATAAAAATTTCTTATTTTTTCATTTACCTTGAGTTATTTATAAGGATTTACTGCTGAAGAGCATAAAAAGACTGACTATGAAAATTAAACAGAAATTAAACGATCATCACAATCACAAAGGAGGAATTATGAATCCCGTATCAATCCTTTTTAAAACGGTTCTGCCGGCTGTGTTGTTTTTTTTACAGATCCCGGCCTGGGGACAGGATCCGGAAATAAGTGAGGATAAAACATTATCCCCCTATTTTTTTGTTAAAAGTGACGATTCCAGTACTGACCAATTACCATTGAAAAGTACTTCTGCCGATGTAACTATCAGCGGAGTGATCGCCGATGTTAAAGTTACCCAGATCTACAAGAATGAAGGTAAGAATACTCTGGAAGCAATTTACATTTTCCCCGCTTCTACCCGTGCAGCAGTGTATAATATGATCATGACCATTGGTGAACGGACGATTACCGCAAAAATCAAGGAACGTGAACAGGCCCGTCTGGATTATGAACAAGCTAAACAGGAAGGAAAAAGCGCCTCCTTGCTGGAACAACAACGACCCAATGTATTTCAGATGAATGTCGCCAATATTCTACCGGGAGATGAAATTAAAGTAGAACTATTTTATACCGAGTTGCTGGTACCCAACGAAAAGATGTATGAATTTGTGTATCCTACCGTAGTAGGACCACGCTATTCCAATAAACCGGAAGCGCAGGCCAAAGCCAACGATAAATGGGTAAAAAATCCTTATCTTCACGAAGGTGAAGCACCCCCTTATACATTTGATATAAAAGTATCACTGGCCGCCGGAATGCCTATTAAGGAAATCACCTGTCCTTCGCACCCTGTTTCTATTAATTATGAGGGCAAATCTCTGGCTCAGATCAGTCTTCCTGCAGATATGAAGAACGGTGGCAATCGCGATTTTATTCTGCACTATCGCCTAGCCGGAGATCAGATTGAATCGGGATTATTATTATATGAAGGTGAAAAAGAGAATTTCTTTTTAATGATAATGCAACCACCGCTGCGGGTACGGCCAAAAGATCTACCGCCCCGTGAATATATCTTCATTCTGGATGTTTCGGGCTCCATGAATGGTTTCCCGCTGGATATCTCCAAAAAATTATTTAAAGACCTGATCAGTAATTTAACGACCGGCGATAAATTCAATGTGATCCTGTTTGCCGGTGGTTCCCGGGTCTTCTCCGAACACTCGGTCGCTGCTAATCAACAAAATATTAAAAAAGCCATTCAGGTGATTGATAATGAGCAAGGTGGCGGCGGAACCGAATTGCTGCCAGCCCTGCAACAGGCACTGGCGCTTCCGGGTGAAGAGAACATGGCCCGGACGCTATTGATCCTGACCGATGGTTATGTGGATGTGGAGAAAGAATCTTTTGAACTTATCCGTAAAAATTTAGGCCGGGCAAACTTTTTTGCCTTTGGGATCGGTTCGTCGGTTAACCGTTTTCTGATCGAGGGAATTGCCAGAGTGGGCCAGGCTGAATCATTTGTGGTTACCCAGCAGGATCAGGCCGAAGCAAGCGCAGAAAAATTCAGGAAATATGTGTCATCACCCGTACTGAGCAAAATTAAAATTGAATATAATGGTTTTGAAACCTATGATGTCGAACCTTTGAGTATCCCCGATATTCTGGCTGATCGTCCAGTAATTTTATTTGGTAAGTACAAAGGATCTGCTAAAGGAACAATAGAATTAAAAGGTATTTCCGGCGGAGGTAATACTTATTCTTCCGAAGTGCGGATTACCAATACAAAACCCAGTACTAATTATAAAGCATTGAAATATTTATGGGCCCGGCAGCGGCTTTCCATGCTGGCGGATTTCAACCATATAGCTGAAACCGAGGAACTGAAAAATGAAATTACCCGGCTAGGTCTGGCTTACAATCTGCTGACCGATTATACCTCTTTCATTGCCATCGACGAACAGGTGCGCAATGTAAACGGCAAAATCACCCGTGTTGAACAACCTCTACCTCTGCCCCAGGGAGTATCAGACTATGCGGTAGGGGATATGTCTTCAGGTGGTGTCGGAGCGCTCTATGCACCGTCAGCAGTCCCGTCAGTAGGAAGATCTGCTTTACAAAAATCAGAAAGGAAAGCAGTTAACGAAATCGAATTTGAGGTGGATGGAATAACTTTAAACCAGGATATCAATACCAGTCAGGTGCAGGTAACAAAAGTCAAGACAAGTATAACTTCAGCAAAAAAGGCAGTAACAGCTTTTATAAATAATCAACTTGTTGCCCTTAAACAATGCTATGATCAGAATATAACCAGTAACAATGCGAATGCACTTTCAGGTAAGGTAACCATTCAATTCACCTTGAAAAAAGATGGGAAGATTGAAAATATCGTTTTTGTAAAAAATGAATTAGCTGACCAGAATTTTGAATCCTGTCTGCTACAACTGATTAAATCCTGGAACATAACGACCAGTGGTAATTACAATCAGATCTCTGTCGAATGTACCCTGCAATTCGATAACCGGTAATAAGGAGTCGAGCATCATGGAAACAAAAAATAATAATCAAACACAAGTCGCCGTCATTTCGGCGGCGACGCATGCCGGTGGTTATCAAATTACCTTATTCCCCCGGGAGTTTGAGCGTCATCTTTTGGAGGAGTTGGATAAGAGGTTTTACTTTATATTATGTGGTGCCCTGGTTTTGGTATATGGTTTGGTTTTTTCCCTGGCTTCTGTAAAATATGATACAGCGAAGATGGATGAGCAGGCTCGTCAGCGTTATTTGGAGAAGTTTTACCAGGCGGCGTTGGTGACCGATGAGACAGCGCTAGCAGAGGAGCAACAGAATGATAGGAATGTAATGGGAGTT
>CAYSHN010000345.1:0-4487 GCA_964430815.1 uncultured Calditrichota bacterium
TTTGACATGAAACTGTTTACCGGCGGCTGGGCCATCAAAATATATCCGATCACCAGAACCGCTAAACCGATTCCCAGTATATATAAATTCTTTTTCCCGAAGGGTAATTCCTGCGTTGCTGGCGGACGTTTTACTATTTTTGCCATTGTGCCTCTTTAAATTTAAAACCGAAATATAATTTTATTAGTAGTTGAATTCAAGTTTTTTTAGTTTATAAGGTAAAGCAAAGGCACAGAGGCACAAAGGAAGGTCCTTAGGCACTTGGACACTAAGGCATTGAGAAAAGTGCCTGAGTACCTTAGTCCCTGAGGAATAAACTATGTATTGTCATCCCGTTATGTCGAAGACCTGGCGGCAGACCGGGTCCGGGATCTATCTTGATCAAAATAGAAAGATATCTCCTCTTGAGAGGTCACACTGGCAGAGGTGTTACCCCGACAACGTCGGGGCGGGGTGTGTGGATTGAGGGTAAAGGGTAAAGTACAAAATGAAAATAAAATCAAGATTTCTATTATTATTTTTTATACTGGTTTTCATTTTCGCCTGCAGCAAGGAAAAATCTGCAAATAACCGTGACATCCTGGTGGCCAGAGTCGGAAAAGAAGGAATATCCCGTAAAGATCTTGATATCAGTTTTATTATGGAACCGCAATATACAGTCCGTACACCACTACGGCAGGCGCGCCGGAGTCAACTGGACTTCCTGATTTCTGAAAAATATGCTTATCTGGCGGCAAAAGAAATCAATCTGGAACAAGACCCGGATCTGCAAAAGAAAACTGCCTACATTAGAAAGAATGAAATCTTGAAGGCTTACCTGCAGCAGAAATTTCTTGACAAAATCGTTGTATCAGACGCTGATTTGCAGGAAGGACTGCGTCGGGCGGGGAAACAGATTTTCGTGCAAAATATATTCTGTGCTGAGTTGACCGAAGCTCAAAAGATTAAACAAGAAATTGCTTTAGCGAAAGATACAAATCAGATCTTCCGCGAACGTGGAGTAGAATTAGGCTGGATCAGTTTTGGAAGTGTGGATCAGACAATAGAAGACAGCATTTATTGTTTAAAAGCAGGAGAAATTTCTAACCTGGTAAAGTCGACTTATGGATATCATATTTTAAAAATTGATTCGGTCAGAATGAACTACGACTTTCAAATTATCAATCCAGCTCTGCAGATACAGCAGATTACTGATATTATCCACAAACGAAAAGCTCACGATGAAATACAAGGATATCTGTCGAAAGTGGCGGAGAATAAACAGATTCAGGTTGCCAATCGCAGTTTGGAATTGCTAACCAATACGATTAATACCATCGCTCCGGCCGGAAACCCGGATCCGCTGATCCTGGTACCGCCTCTGCAAAATAAGGATCTGCTGGATATCCACCTAAAATTGTCAGATATGCTCGCCGAACCGCTGTTAAAATTCGGTGATGAACAGATGACTATCGGTGATTTTTTAGAGCGTTTGAAAGAAATGCCCCCTTACCATCGGCCCTATCTGCAGGGCCGAAACCGTATCGTGCAGGCAATGATCGATCTAGTTCGTAATGACCTGATACTCCGGCAGGCCGATGCTGAAAACTTTTCGGGGAAAAAAGATGTTCGCGAAACCTACACGAAATTCAGCAACGAATATCTGGCCCGCGAATTTAATCGTCGCTATAGCGATACCAATTTTCGGCAAAGTTACCCGCAGGAATGGCAGCGGTACGAACAAGCTTTACTGAATGTGCGCCAGCTATATACGCCGGTAGTCTTTGAGCAGAATCTGTTTTTGGATGTACAGAATCCAGATACTATATTGACTAGCGCAGCGCTGCCGATATTTTTTAAAAACAGATATATTTGGTAATATATCTATCAAATATATCTGGTGATATCTTTAAAGAATCGATACCACCAGTAGCCGAGATTTATCCCCGGGATGGGAAAATTATACTAAATAAATATTTATATAATGAGATCCGATAAAAGTAATTCTGTGAAGAAATCACATTTGGAAAAAAAACGGGATTCCGCTAAAAAGTATCCCTTTTATTTTTATATTATCACCCTGCTGTTACCTGTTTTCTTCTTTATACTACTGGAATTGTCACTGAGAATTTTCAGCTACGGACAAGTCATCCCGCAATGGGTCACAACGGCCCGGGAATTACCCGGCTACATCATGCTGAATCCATATATAGCCGGACGGTATTTTCATAATATCAAATCGCTTCCCACGCCTGCCTATGAAGTATTCTCGCGTGAAAAAAAAGTCAACGGTTTCCGTGTTTTTGTCATGGGCGGCAGCAGTGCCGCCGGATACCCTTATACCAATACCGGCGCTTTTTCCAGATACATCAAACACTACCTGGAATTAAGATATCCCGACCGGGATATCGAGGTGATCAATTTAGCCATATCTGCGGTTAGTACTTACACCCTCCGCGATCTGCTGCAGGGTGTCATCGATCAAAAACCAGACCTGGTTATTTTCTATACCGGACATAATGAATATTATGGGGCTCTGGGTGCAGCGTCTGCTGAGTTCATCGGCTCCTTCCGGCCGCTGGTAAATTTTATAATTAAAATTCAGGATATCCGCTCAATACAATTACTGCAAAATATAATCGGTGCGATCACACGGGCCTTGGCCCCGGCTCAACGCGACCGGTCGGAAACCCTGATGGCCAGGATGGTGGGTGAACAACGGATCCCGCTGCATTCAAGTGTTTATGAATTGGGCCTGCGGCAATTTGCCGAGAATATGAGCGACATGCTTACTCTGCTAACCAAAAATAATATTCCGGTGCTGCTGGGTACTCTGACCTGCAACCTTAAAGACCAGGCCCCCTTTGTTTCAATTTCCTCCGACACTTTGCCACCAGCCGCCGCTGTTTTTGCTGCAGCACAGCGGAGTTATGAACAAGGTGACTACCGCACCGCGTCGAATCTGTTCCGGCGGGCCAGGGACCTGGATGGGTTACGTTTCCGCGCTCCCGGAGAGTTTAATACTGTACTGAAAGATCTGGGTGCCCGGTATAACGTTGCTGTGGTTGATATCGATTCAGTATTTTGCCAGGCCAGCATCCATAAAATCGCCGGCGATGATTTAATCCTGGATCATGTTCATCCCAACAGTATGGGCCAGCACCTTATCGGCGAGGCTTTCGTAAAGATGATGGAACAAAGGCATGCTATACCTGGCGGATCAGTCCCGGTAATGCCTGCCGGGCAGGCGCAACAATTAGCCGGAAAGGCTTCGACGCTGACCCGGCTGGATTCGATTTTTGCCGCTTTGCGTATCCGTTTTTTAAAGAGTGGTTGGCCGTTCAAACCCGGCCGAATGCCGCAGCTGACTGCTCAGGATTTTACTCCGCAGGATTATATAGATGAACTGGCTTTCAACATGTTCATAGAAGAAATCAACTGGGAAGTCGGCCATCTGAAAGCCGCCCTGTGGTATAAAGAGCATGACCGGGTTGTTGAGTTTGAACAGGAGATGACTGCCCTGATTGATTATCTGCCGCTGAAGGAAGCTGCTTATAAAATATTAATTGATGGTGTACTGGAAAAAAAAGATATAGTCTCTGCTTATCCTTATCTGAAAAAAATGCATCAACTTCAGCCCGGTGCTTACAGCGCTAAATGGTTAGGTTCGTATTATTTGTATATGAAAGATTATAAGCAGGCGATTCCGCTGCTGGAATTCAGTGCCGGCCTTGATACCCGTGATGCACAATTGCTGTACAATCTGGCCGGGGCTTATGCGTATACGAAAAGTTATGACCAGGCCCTGCAGGCTATACAAAAATGTCTGGTGCTGCAGAATGATTTTCCGGGTGCGGCAGTCCTGCAGCAGGATTTATTGAGAATCACCGGAACTAAAAAATAAGATTGTGTTCGAACAAATTTCTATTTTTTGCTATAAAATCAAATATATATGCAGCATCCCGCAAATTTATTCACCAATCGCACCAGACCGGATGATTTTTAAAGCACACCAGAAATAAATTTTTAAAAAATTGTTGACTGTAAATATATACTATTTAAATTAGGAACTCAGATTAGAGTTACTAATGATCTTCACAAACTATATAATACTTCATAATATGTGTTAATATTTCACAAAGTGAGGGTGTCCATGCATTCCTTCAAAAAATTTCTTTCCTTTGTGATTATAACGGCCCTTCCCACCTTGCTATTCTCCGGTACAACCGGCAAAATCGTTGGTACAGTTCTCGATAAAAAAACCAGCGAACCGCTCATCGGGGTCAATATTTTTGTTACCGGTACCAGTATGGGTGCGACCACGGATCCGGATGGATCGTATTTAATTTTAAATATACCGCCGGGCACTTATAATCTGGAAGCACAGTACATCGGTTATTCCACGGTCAAAATTCAAGAAGTCAAGGTGAATGTTGACCTGACCACGAAAATGGATTTCAGCATGCAGGAAGCGGTTGTGGAACTGGCGGAAGAAAGTGTGGTAGTCG
>CAYSHN010000346.1:0-3454 GCA_964430815.1 uncultured Calditrichota bacterium
ATGGGAATGTCCTTTTTGGAAAAACAAACTTGCTTGTTTTTCCAAACATGACTTCCCATCAGCGCTTAAGTGATCTTCCAGACTAAAATTATTTTTTATCTTTCAAGTTCTCTGCGCTCTTTGCGCACTCTGTGTGAAATAATACTTAATCTTGTCTATCCTGTTTATCCTGTCTAATATCTTCCTCTACCAGAAACGACAGCTTGAGCAGCTCTTCCTCCACCTCCTGCCCTAACAGGCTCGGCATATCCTTCACGTTATTCAGATCCGGCGTCCCGAACAGATAAGGGCTTTGTAAAAACGTAAACTCATCCGTAAATTCCTCCTCTTCCTCTTTTTTCTCCTCTTCCTCCTCCATCTCTATATCGATCCATATCGGCGGGGACATGAAAAAGTCTTCGCCGCCCGACGATGCCAGCAATTTCTCAAGGGCCTCCTGCTGCGGGGAAATCACAACCAGGGCTGAACTGGAAAGCAAACCGAGTATATTGGCATCCGGGTCTATCTGATAGATCCCTATCTGGACTATCCCCGGCCTCTTGGGAAAGCTTACCAGCGGATCAGGAGGATAGTTCTCCTCGGTAAGTCTTCCGCCGGGTGTCTCCGCATCCGGGTCAGGGTCTTCTACGCTGAGCACGGCGGAAAAATCGCCGCCGGCCTTCTTATCGATGGCGTATGCAGGATGCGCCCCCGTGTCCGAAAGCACCGCTATTATATTTGCGACATCCAACTGCGGAGGATTCGTCAATCCCATTGTATCCGCGGTTATGATCAAGTCATTGCCGCTGATCACGTTATCAAGCGTGCCGCCGTTTCTCCATGCCGCATAGTCGCCGTACTCATAAACCGGCAGGAACGTTTCCTCATTATACCCCTTTGGAACCACGATTCCGTTAAGGGAACCGGTAAGGGTTATCCCGATGTTGCCCCCTTCCCCGGCGTCAATGGATGCAAAGGTGACGCTGTTTTCCTTGTACTGATTCGTATACTCAGCCGTGCCCTGGCTTGCGGTTATATCAACCTTCGGCACCTTAAGGAATATGCCTCCAGTGCCGTTGCTCGCATCCGCTGTCAGTGTCCCGTATACACGGATCAAGACCGGCGTACTAGTATCAGGGTCTATTTTATATTTCTCAATGGTTGTTACACCCGTTGTTTCATCCCACGGTTCGCCTATGGACGCGTCAAGACCTTCCACTATTAGGGCCAGGTCTTTGGCCGTTATAAGACCGCCGCCGTCAAGTATACTGCCTGTCCGTGAGGTCAGGGTGAGATTGTCCGCACTATTTCCTATGGCCGCCCCTGTTGTAATATCCCCTCCAAATGACAGGCTCACTGTCTGTGTCCCACTCCCAGTTGTGCTAAAGGCCAGATTACTGGTGTTGATCCCGTTGGTTTCATAAATGTTTATATCACCGGCAGAGCCTGCTCCGCCGCTTGTCAGAGATAAAATGGTCCCGCTTGTACCAGTTGTTTTAGTGTTAATGTGGTCGTTTATAGTGCCGATCCCACCCAAGGTAGCCGTCAGGGTCATGTCATTCGAGGTCAGGGCAGAATTATTATCCGTATCTGTGAGACTGCCTCCTGCCTTGATATATAAGGTGGAACCGCTAACATCAATATCCCCTAGATCCACATCGTTTGCTTCTGTCAGAAAGACAGCATTCGAAGAAGTTATACTAACAATATTATCCACATTCAGGTTCAAGGCATCTGAGGCTGAAGTTCCCACACCTGACGCACTGATCGTAAGTTCGTTACCTGTGATATCTGTTGTAGTGTCATTACCGGCCGTGTCTGTTATCTTTCCTGTCGCATCCAGCCCCACATTACCTGTTCCCGCGTTGATAGAGGCAACATTCAGACTGCCGGTATTCTTGATATACACGCCAACCGTGCTGTTCGGCGCGAGGGCGGTCAATGTCCCGCTTATCCCTGTGTCTATCGGATCATTACTTGTACCCAGGGATGCAGTGTCTGAGGACGCCGTCATGCTGAGATCCACAATCCCTGTCAGGGTCGCTGTACCTGGGACAGCAATGTTACCAGCAAGCAATGTCAGATCATATACCCCCTGCCCATTGACATTATTTATTAATGTTATAGTCTCGTCCGCTATTGACCCGGTGTCCATTATCACATCATGATAAAGTGTCACAGGGCCGGTGAAAGTCATGCCACCGCCATTTGTGGTTATATTGTTATAAAGCTTTATTGTATCTGCCGTCAAATCCAACGCCCCCGTACCTGTGCCTGTAACCGTGCTCCCGAATGTGATGTCATTAGCAGCACTCAAGGTCAAGCCAAGGGCATTATTAAAGGTAACGGCACTCCCGAGGTTTATCGTATTAGCATTTATCACGCTGCCGGCTATCGTAATGCCTCCAGCCGCATAAACTGTCAAATCGCCCAGCTCGGTACCAGCTCCATTATTCCCAACATCACCGTCAAAGTATGTCTTTCCTGTGCTATCTAATGTAAGATCCCATGCACCATTTCCATCAGTATATACCCCTTTATCAAAAGTTATATTGAAAATACCGTCGACTGTTTTATAGGATGTATGTTGCGTCAAAACCACGTTATCATTGAAAACCAGAGGTTCATGACTCAATATGCTTCCCACTTTGATGATATCGTTACCATCAGCTCCTCCCTCAAGCCATCTTACCTTTGCAGATAAAGCTTCGGCCAACAGCGTCCGCGGACTTGTATTAGCGGTACCCAGATCATTATCATTATTATCGAAATAGATCTTCAATATACCGCTATTGACATCAACAGTTCCAACAGTGACATCCGCATCAGATTGGATAAATAGGTTAGGACTCTTACCTGTATCATATGTGATATTAGCCAAGTATAACAAAGCAGCAGCAGGATCGCTTGGTGTACTGCCATAATCCCCATATGCCTTAATCTCATTAGTGCCGTCAGTATCACCGCCAAGGAGTTTAATCCCTGCTACATTATCCCAGATCTGGATACGGCCATCTTCAGCTGTTAAATCAACATCCTTGGCAATATTCACAGAGGGGACATCCACCACACCGGTTGTTACATTTTTAATAGTGATTGATTTTGCATCAATATTTTGATTAATATTTACGGTAGAGGCCCCGTCTATGGAGAAAGCCCCTGTCGTAGAGCCGCCCGATACCATTCCTTTCAAGGAAATAATACCGGCTGGACCCGCATTAAGTGCATCCAGTGCCAGACTATAACCTGCCATAATAACATTCGTATTTAGCGTAATAGAATCATCCGTAGTCGTAATAGATGAATCCCCTGCCAGGACAATATTTCCGGTGATGGGGGTCGTATCAAAGGGATTTTCTACTGATATATCGCTATTCAATGTCAGGACATTACCCTTCGTAAAGGTAATTGTGCCGACAGATACATCATTAAAAGAGATAGATCCTGTACCGGCATTGAGGGTAAAAATGTATGA
>CAYSHN010000346.1:3464-4483 GCA_964430815.1 uncultured Calditrichota bacterium
GATCATCAATCGGACTGGAGAATATAATGTCGCCGGCGCCGCTGCCTGTGCTGATGTTAACGTCCTGGGTCATGGTCACCGGATTGGTAAAATAGATATTGTCAGCAGTCGTAGTAATGTCCCCGCCAGTAGATACCGTACCCCCTCCATCCTGCAGGAACGCGCCGCCTAAGGTCATGTCGCCGCTTGACCCGATCGTAAGCAGACCTGAGTTGGTAATAGACACAGCGCCTGATGTCCCTGTGTTCACCGCACCGTTGAACGTAAAGGCCGTACCGTTAAGGTCAAGTCCGTCTGTCCCAGCAGCTCCTGAGGTATTCACCGCGCCTGAGAACAGGGTCGTCCCTGTCCCCGCCGTCTGGTTGATCGCCTCAGCGTTAAACGTCGTATTGGCCGTCACATTCCTGGCACTGTTGATGGTCACAATGCCCAGATCCTTCGTCCCGCCTACAATTCCGCCAAACAGGATATCTCCGCCTCCCGCCGTAAGTCCCAGCGTCTGGCTATAGTCCGTCGTCCCATCAAGTGTATTGATAAAAGTGATCGTCGCCCCTGTGCCTGCGCCCATGCTCAAGGCCATAGGCCCGGTTAATGTCACCGCCCTTGTAAAATAGATGTTGTCGGCTGTCGTCGTAATGTCCCCAGCAGTGGTCAGCGTCCCGCTCTTGGCCGCACCAAACGTCACCGCACCTCCGGCCGTAATGTCACCGGCCGACACTATTGTCGTTACACCCGTAGAATCAATGTCCACAGTGCCCGACAACCCGCTTATGCCCGCATTGATCCCGATCGTCGTGCCTGCATCATAATTAAGGTTCGTCCCGCTCGTTATCGCCCCATTCTGCACAATGCTGCCGCCACTGTTAATATTAATCGTCGTCGTCGCCCCTACGTTGCCGCCTAATGTCACACTCGTGGTCGCGTCCTGGATATCCAGCGATCCAACCGTCAGGGCTGCATACGACTGCACCGCGCCATCACGCACCGTCATCGCGCCTCCGCCTGTCAAGGCCCCCACA
>CAYSHN010000347.1:0-4482 GCA_964430815.1 uncultured Calditrichota bacterium
TAATTCGATATTTGATGATTTTAACTCTTCCTGTCGTTTTTTCAGCATTTCTTCCGACTGCTTCAGAGCCTGGGTTTGTTCTTCCAGTTCCTCATTGGCCACTCGTAATTCTTCCTGCTGAGTTTGCATTTCCTCATTAGTCGCTTTCAATTCTTCCTGCTGCACCTGTAATTCCCTGGCCTGTAATTGCGTTTTTTCCAATAACTGTTTTACACGTACCCGTGAGAGTGCACTTTGCAGAGCGATAGCGATACTCTCAGCTGCCTGTTCCATGAAATAAAAATGCTGATCGTAAAATTCTTTAAATGATCCAAGTTCAATCACCCCGGAGACCTGGCCATCATAGATCAATGGTGTTACCAGGATATTAAGCGGTTTGCCTTCACCCAGTCCCGAATTGATCCTGATATAGTCATCGGGAACTTCGGTGATCAGAATACTTTTCTTTTCCAGAGCAGCCTGCCCCACCAAACCTTCGCCCAGTTTAAAGGCATTAGCTACATCCTTCCGTTTTTTATAGGCGTAACTGGCATAGAGTTTAAACACACCATCTTCGTCCTGAAGATAAATGGCGCCAATCTGAGAGTTCAGGTAATTGGCCAGATAATTAATAACGTTTTGCGCCAGCTCAACTGTATTTTGGTCTCCGCGTATTTTATTACTTAACTCGGCCTGACCGGCTTCGTGCCAATTCTGCCGGGTATTTTCTTCAGTCATTTTGAGCAGATTATTTTTCATCCTGATGATAGCATTACTCAGTATATCCTGATCGCTGCGCACCTGTACATCAACTTTGTAATCTCCCTGACCAATAGCATCCGCCGCCCGGGTTAAATCTTTGGATGTTTCCACCAGCATAGAGGTGGCTTTAGCCAGGTCTCCGACCTCATCATTAGATCTGGTATCCAGATCGATCTGCAGATTTCCCCGCGCTAAATCACCGGCAGCTTTAACTATGGTATGCAGAGGTACTGTGATTGAACGGGTAAAAAATATTGCTATCAGTATCTGTACGATTAAACTCACCAGGGTAACGATGATGATGGTCAGCAGAATATTCTGCTGGTTATGCTGGGCGCTGGCCACCGAGTCTGACATATCCGTTTTTTTCCGTGCGGTGGTTGTGGCCAGTTTTTCCCTGATCCGGTTATAGTCCTGCTGCATGGTATTAAGATTTTGCAGAACATCATCTTTTAAACCTTCGCTGATCATGCGGATTGTTGTTTGGCGGGCTAAAGGATAGTACCGGCTAAATAAACTCTCGATAGAGTCCAGTTCCCCTTTCTGCAATGCGGGATTAGACCTATTGTTCTCCAGCAGGATCAGGAATTTGTCGCGAAGTATATCGGTTTCGCTCAGCACTTTTTCATCCTGAGCCGCCGCTGCATATTCTATATTGCGTTGTATGCTTCCCAGGATATCTTCCATACCGCGACTCATTTCCAGCGCCGGTAAGTAACCTTTTTCGATGGCAATCAGCAGTTGACTATTCTGCGAACCAAGTATTGTATTAACGATAAAAATTATTAAATAAGTGAGTGCGGCCAAAACAGGGACCAGAATAAGTTTTGTTTTTATTTTCATATTTTAAAATACCTTCTGCGCTTGACGGTGAAAAATATTATTTACTCACTATAAATATCAGCAATCTTATTATTTGATGAAATTTAATCTGTAACATGCACTTCTTTTACTGAATCGAGATCAGCTCTATCGGAAACATAGCCAATAGCACCACTATGATTTCTGATAAAAGCCAACACCTCGGCATCATTTTTTCTTTCAGCAGGGGGAAGGCCTGTTCCCGAATAAATCTTTTTTTGCCAGTATACTTTGATGACACTTACCGATTTCTGATGTATCTGCTGACTGAATATTTCACGCAGGGGATTGGATGAGGCCAGATCAACCGGAATCATTTTTTCACCGTTTTTCCACTGTGGGGTTTTTTTCAGAAATATATTTGAAACTTCATCCCTGGTCATCTTGCTCACTGTATTGTTTTTATTGACCACTACTTTAAATGACGAAACCTGCTGCGCCAGTAATACACCACTAAGCAAAATCACTATGATCAAAACCGGTAAATAATATTTGGCTTTAATTTTGTTCATCCCCTGAATTACATGAAAACTATTAAAATTATTACTTCTCATTACCTTCATCCTTTTTTACTTCTATTTGAAAGTGTTACAAATAATATGCCACAAATAATGAAGGGTATTTTATACATTATTAATTATTAATAAATAATAAGTTACGGACTGATTATAAATTGCAAAAGTTGAACGATAGTAACAAAAAAACCACGATATTTCGTGGCACTACGAAATATCGTGGAACTAGGGATTGGTGCAGTTTACAAGATTTCTCGCTCATCTCTCCGCAATTCACTCGAAATGACAAAAAATGGATGTCATTTCGAATCCGCCTGCCAACCGCAGGTGGCTAGTAGAGAGAAATCTTATTTGTTTTTCAAATCAGCGACTACTTATTAGTAGGAAGAAAATTTACCGAAGATTAAATGTTCAGGGATTTGTTGATATTCAATTTTTTCATTCTGGAACGAAGAGTATTGGGATGCAAGTCGAGCACTTTTGCAGCACCGTTTTCTCCTTCAATTACCCAGTGCTTTTCCCTGAGTACGGAGATAATGTATTCCCTCTCCACCGATTCCAGTGAAGCACGACTTCTGGTTTGCAGTACTTTGGCATCTTCCGGATAACCCGGCCGGTAAATATTTAACACTGGTTCTTTGCTGAAGATTACGGCCCGTTCGATAATATTCTCCAGTTCCCGTATGTTTCCAGGCCATTCCAGCGCTTCCATAATTTTTAAAGATACACGTGAGATATTGTCGAATTTCTTACCGATTTTCTTGGCATATTTCTGTACGAAAAAATTAGCCAGTAATGGTATGTCTTCTTTTCTTTCCCGCAAAGTGGGTAATTCAATCGGTACCACATTCAAGCGATAATAAAGATCCTGGCGAAAGATTCCCTGTTTGATCGCTTTATCCAGATCGCGGTTAGTAGCAGCAATAACTCGGACATCGACCTTTAATGTTTCGACCCCACCGACCCTTTCAAACTCACCTTCCTGCAAAACACGCAATAATTTTACCTGCAGTTCAGAAGATAATTCACTGATTTCGTCCAAAAAAATTGTTCCACCATCGGCCAATTCAAATCGCCCTTTTCTCTGAGTCACGGCACCGGTGAAGGAACCTTTTTCATGTCCAAAAAGTTCACTTTCGATCAGGTTAGGCGGCAGCGCAGCACAATTGACTTTTACCAGCGGCCGGTTTTTTCTTAAACTTAAACTGTGAATGGCGCGGGCAATTAATTCCTTGCCGGTACCGGTTTCACCACGGATTAATATTGTTGTATCACTGGGCGCAATGATCTCTACTTGCTGTAGCACTTTCTTAAAAGCATCACTATTACCAATAATGGCGTCAAAATTGTGCTCCAGTTTGATTTCTTCACGCAGGTAAATATTTTCTTCCTGCAATTGGTTTTTTAATCGTTCAACTTCCGCCAGGGCATTTTTCAATTCGATCGTCCGTTGCTGGACCATCTCTTCCAATTGCTCGTGGTAGGATCTGTTCTCACGAATCAAGCGGCCCTGTTCCAGCGCTCTTTCTACTGCATGCACTAATACCGTACTGTTTCCAATCGGTTTGAAAATATAATCCCAAGCTCCGCAGCGCAGCGCTTCAACCGCTTCGGTAATATCATCGGTACCTGAAACTACGATCTGCGGTGTATCCGGAGACCATTTTTTAATCGATTTTATGACTTCCAGACCGTTAACTTCCGGCATGCGCAGATCGACCAGTACCACATCAGGATCCCGCTGCCTGAACAATGCCAATCCTTGCTGACCATTATCGGCTATATAGCACAGATAGTCATTGAGCTCCATAGCATCAGCTATGGCGTGGGCTACAAAAGGTTCATCATCAATGATTAAAACAGCAGATTTTTTGTTTTGATCCATTCCTGAAACTGCTCAAATTTGGTTAAACATGTGGGTGTTACAATACTAAGTATCGTCGAATTCTGTCTTAAAAAAAGATAATTTTTAAAATTTAATTGTCTTTCGGTTACAATGACAATATATTTAACAGGTATTCGCAGACGATTGGGCTGAGTTTCGCAAGTGGAATTTTACCTCCAGAAATTTTATTGTTAAGAGTTTTTATAAACTATCAGCTGTTTAAAAAAATTTAACTGACAGTAAAACAAGTTCTATTTAAGTTGGTATAAAACTTTGTCAGAGGTCAAAATGAAAACCGCAATTTTTTCTCCAAAATTCTATATGCTGTTATTCATGACCTTTTTGATCTTGAATAATTGTCAAACATCTAAAGATCCTTTGGATCCCGGCCAGAATCAACCTGCTATTCAGATTATTACTCCCTTGAATAATTCTGCTGTGGCCGGGATAGTAAAGATAACTTTTATGATCTCTAATCTG
>CAYSHN010000348.1:0-4481 GCA_964430815.1 uncultured Calditrichota bacterium
AAGAGATTTCTGGAAGGAGAATTGGACGATAGTGATTTAACGATGCGTTATCTTAAAGCGATTATTGATGCTTTTATACCTGTGCTCACCGGTATATATCATAAACGGGTGGAATACCCAAAGACCAGTCCCGAAAAAACGGGTAGAACCAAGAAAGAAGCGGCCGTAAAACCACAAAACAATGAAAATACAAATTCACTCTGAGCAGAGCGAATTAAAAAAATCGCAGGCACTGTTAAAAAAACTGAGTACCTGGATCTGCACACAATTAAAATTGAATATTTCAACGCTTGACATCATCTTTATAAATACTGAAGAATTCCAACAGTTGCATCAAGATTATCTGCAGGATGATTCCCCCAGTGATGTGTTGACTTTCAATCTGGCTGAGGATAAAGAAATTGAGGGAGAAATATATATCAATCTGGAACAAACCAGAGATCAGGCTATGGTATACCAGGTTACTTTGCTTAATGAAATTTCCCGCCTGATCATACATGGCTGCCTGCATCTGGCTGGATATTCTGATTTAAATTCTGGTGACCGGCAAGTCATGAAAAAAAAGGAAGAATATTTATTGAAGCTGGCCCAGAAATTTTATGCTTGCAGCTAGGCAGGCTATTAACCATTACCAATTGAAGGATTAACAAAATTGAGTTTTATATATATAATTTATCTACTGATATTCCTGCTCTTATTGATCATCTCTGCCTTCTTTTCAGCCAGCGAAACGGCATTTTTTTCCTTTTCTTCAACCGAACTGGAACGATTACGCGGTAAGACCGATTTTCAAAGCCGGCTTATCGTACAATTAATGACCTATCCCAAAAAATTGCTGATTACCATTGTAATCGGGAATACGATTGTCAACATTGGTGCTGCATCCCTGGCCACTGTCCTGACCCTGGATATTTGCCAGACTCTAAATATAGATTTGCAGATTGGTATATTAATCGATGTAATAGTAGTCACTTTCGTTATCCTTATTTTTTCTGAGATTGTTCCTAAATTCGGCGCTGTCAGAAATGCTAAATACCTGGCCCGCAGATTTGCTTTTCCGCTCACTCTCATTTACTATCTTTTTCTGCCCATGGTCAGTATATTCTATACCCTGACCCAATGGCTTACCACTATATTCAGAATCCATAAAAACAAACTTCTTTTATCTGATCAGGAATTACGTTCCCTGCTGGATTTTGTTGAAGAAAAAGGGACATTGGAAAAAGCAGAAAAGGAGATGATTCACTCCATTTTCGAATTTGGTGAAACCACCGTACGGGAGATTATGGTTCCCCGGATTGATATGGTATGTGTACCTCTAGATATAGAATTCAACAAGCTTTTAGACTTAATTCGTAAAAACTTGCATAACCGTATTCCGGTATATAAAGAAAGAGTAGATAATATAATAGGCATCCTGTTCGTCAAAGACTTATTGGTTTATCTTGATCAACCGACCAGCAGCGAAGTCAACCTGGAAAAGCTGGTTCGTCCGGCTTATTTTGTGCCCGGACAGAAAAAAATCGATGAATTACTGCGGGAATTTCAAAGCCAGAGAATTCAGATGGCAATTGTTGTTGATGAATACGGAGGAACTTCCGGATTAGTTACCTTAGAGGATATTATCGAAGAAATATTTGGAGATATTCAGGATGAACATGATCTAGAACTGCCGCTGTATCAACAACTGAACGAAACAGAAATTATTATCGATGGCTCAATGGATCTGGGTGAGATTAAAGAAATATTAAAAATTAATTTACCAGCTGCAGAGGGTGTAACGACCCTGGCTGGCTTTTTATATGGTCAGTTTGGATCGGTCCCACAGGAAAAACAATCTATTCAATTCAATGGTTACGAATTTGTAATTGAAAAAATAATTAGACGCCGGATTAAACAGGTGCGGGTGATTTTCAAAGATAATCCGGATAACTGAATTTAATCAGGCAAGAATCCCGCCAACATGCACTCAAGCGTGCCAAACCGCAAGCGGGCAAGAAATAATAAACATCATGCCTGGTGAATAAAATACAATTGTGCTCATATGTTGCTGGGCATCATTGACTCAATAAATTTGTTCAAATATGAATAACCCCTTCGCCAATATACCACCAGTCAGCCAGATACTGGAAAATCTTACAGCCCAATTAAAACGACTCGATCAAATCTATTTAAAACGAATTATTGAAAATGAGTTAAACAATTTACGCCATCATGCTGACCAGTTCCAGCTGGAGCGATTAGATCGTGAAGAAATATTAACGATAATTAAGCGTCAGGTGGAAAAAACGATCGAAGCCTTGCTAGATTCAACCTGTAAACCTGTGATCAATTGCAGCGGTGTTATTCTCCATACCGGTCTGGGACGAGCACCTTTATCTGATCAAGATCTCCGGCAGTTGACACAACAGGTAGGATACGTTGATCTGGAGATAGATCTGGAAAGTGGAAAACGCGGCGATCGTCTGAATCATGTAGTACCATTGTTAAAATTATTGACCGGTGCAGAAGATGCCGTAGTAGTTAATAATAATGCTGCGGCGGTTCTATTAGTTCTGAACAGTTTGGCCAGGGCTAAAGAGGTCATTGTCTCCCGTGGTGAATTGGTCGAGATCGGTGGATCTTTCCGCATGCCGGAAGTGATGAAAATCAGCAAGGCGAAGATGGTAGAAGTGGGCACTACCAATAAAACACATCTGGCTGATTATGAACAGGCCTTCACGCCGCGTACGGCCGCTATTCTTTTGGTTCATCCCAGTAATTATCAAATCGTCGGCTTTACGGCAAAACCAGATATAAAAGAAGTCATTACCCTGGCTCATGCTAAAACCCTGCCGATAATTTTCGATCTGGGCAGCGGTGCACTAATAGATATGCGTAATTTAGGTTTAACCTATGAGCCGGTAGTTGCCGAGATGATCAGCGCAGGAATCGACGTTGTGACTTTCTCCGGGGATAAACTGCTGGGCGGCCCCCAATCCGGCATCATCCTGGGTAAAAAAGAATTACTGAAAAAAATCAAACAGAATCATTTATTGCGTGCCTTACGTTGTAATAAGACAACCCTGACCTTGCTGGCCGATTGTCTCAAAAAATATCTAAAACAAGAGTCCGTTTTGCAGGATAACTTAACCTTACACTTATTATCACGCCAACCTGAAGAATTAAGAACACTGGCGCAGGATATAATCAGTGATTTAAAAGCAGAGCTGCGGGATAAAGTAAGAATTGTAGAAGCCAAAGGTCGGGTAGGCAGCGGAGCATATCCTGTATTTCCACTCCCGGCACTGGCGTTGAAAATTGTAACTCCACAGCTGAGCAGTGAAAAGGTCGCTGCCTATTTCCGTCAGCGCACCATACCAATTATCGGATATATCGAAAATGATTTCTTTCATCTTAACCTGCTGGCAGTGTTTAAAAAGGATTACCGTGAAATTGTATCCGCCCTGAATAATCTGCCATGAAAAAACATATCATTATCGGCACCGCCGGGCATATTGATCACGGCAAAACCGCCTTAATCAAAGCACTTACTGGCATTGACACAGACCGCTTAAAAGAAGAAAAGGAACGCGGTATCACCATCGATATCGGTTTCGCTTACTGGTATGATCATGTAACTATTATCGATGTACCTGGTCATGAAAAATTCATTCGCAATATGGTCGCCGGAGTGAGTACTATCGATTTTTTTCTGCTGGTAATTGCCGCCGACGACGGTATAATGCCGCAAACGATTGAACACTTAGACATATTGAATTTCTTTAATATCCGTGAAGGTATAATTGTACTTAATAAAATTGACCTGGTAGAGCAACAATGGCTGGAAATGGTACAACAGGAGGTTGTGACTTTACTTAAAAAATATAATCTTGAACAGCTCCCCATAATTCCTGTTTCGGCAATAAAAAGTATCAATATTGCTCTGCTGCAGCAGGCTATTGAAGATAAGATCACTACTACCCGGCAGAAACATTCCCATCGTCCTTTTCGTCTATTGATCGACCGTTCCTTTCAGATCAAAGGTTTTGGTACCGTGGTAACCGGAACCGTTTTGAGCGGAATCCTGAATAAAGGTGAAGAATTAGAGGTCTATCCCGGTGGTAAAAAAGTTAAAGTGCGGGGATTACAAATCCACACCCGGGATACAAATCAGGTCGAAATAAATCAGCGGGCGGCTGTTAATCTCAGCGACTTGACCAAAGACGAGGTTATACGCGGTGATGTGCTGGCGCCACCCGGAGCCATGATGCCGGTTATTGAATTTTCTGGTATAATGCATACTGTGTCTATTTTACCTCTGCAAATAAAAAATCGAACTAAAGTACATGTTTATACCGGTACCGCAGAAAAACCAGGACATGTTTTCTGGTATGAGGACAGTCGGTATTTGCAGGCAAGTCAATCTTACCATGTTCGTATTAAGTTAGACGAAGCGGTTGCGGCTGCACCTGGTGATGCCTTTTTGATCCGTCTGCATT
>CAYSHN010000349.1:0-4477 GCA_964430815.1 uncultured Calditrichota bacterium
CTTTTTCGACAGGAGAAGTTAAACCAATCCGGGGTACCAGCCGTCGCGAAATCGGACATGGCAATCTAGCTGAACGTGCTTTTAAACCTATTCTACCAACGGAAACGGATTTTCCTTATACCATCCGCATCGTGTCTGACATACTGGAATCCAATGGTTCATCTTCCATGGCCACCGTTTGTTCTGGCTCCCTGGCCTTGATGGATGCTGGTATACCCATCCGTACAGCCGTGGCCGGTATAGCCATGGGCTTGATTAAGGAAAACGATAAGATAATAATTTTATCGGATATTCTGGGCGATGAGGATCATTTAGGGGACATGGATTTTAAAATTGCTGGTACCAGTCAGGGTATCACCGCTGTGCAAATGGATATAAAGATTAAGGGTCTCGCTTACGAAATTCTTGCTACTGCGCTGGAACGGGCCAGAGATGGCCGGTTGCATATCTTGCAGGTTATGAATCAGACTCTTGCTTCTTCCAGAAAAGAGTTATCACGGTTGGCCCCCCGTATTGAGATCATTCGTCTACCGATTGATAAAATTGGCGCCGTTATCGGACCCGGCGGCAAGACGATTAAAAGCATTATTGATCAGACCGGAGTTAAGATAGATATCGGACCCGATGGAAGCACGGTGATCGCTTCCGAATTGGTGGATAATCTGCAACGGGCTAAAAATATGATCATGTTGCTAGTGAAAGAACCGGAAGTCGGAGAATATTATAAAGGGGTCGTAAGAAGAATAACTACTTTTGGTGCGTTTGTGGAAATTGCCCCTGGGAAAGAAGGGTTGATCCATATTTCGGAAATGGATATCGGTCGGGTCAATAAGATCAGCGATATTATGAATATTGGTGATAGCGTCGATGTACTGGTTAAACGAATCGATACTGAAGGCAAGATCGCATTAAGCCGAAAAGATTATTTGTTAAAAAACTCAAAGAAAGAGTAGAAGATTTTCAACTGAACCGGCGTGAAAAAAATACTTCACTATAAACATAATTTCTACAATAAAACCGTACTGGATAACGGTCTCACGATCATCAGTGAAAAGATAGATTCAGTTCGTTCCGTTACCATCGGGGTATGGGTTAAAATTGGTAGCCGTTTCGAAAAGGTCAGAGAAAATGGAATTTCTCATTTTCTGGAGCACATGATCTTCAAAGGAACGCCTAAACGGACACCTTTTAAAATAGCCCAGAGTTTAGAATCATTAGGTGGCACACTGAATGCTTTCACTGGCAAGGAAGTAACCTGTTATTTCGCTAATACGCAGGATTTACATCTTCATCGTGCCATAGAAATTCTAAGTGATATTGTTTGCCACTCAATTTTCCCTGATAAGGAAATCGGCAGAGAACAGATGGTGATTCTAGAAGAGATTAAATCAATCAAGGATACACCCGAAGAGTATATTTTTGATATCTTTAGTGAACAGATTTTTCCCGACCACGCGCTAGGCTGGCCGGTGATCGGAAGGGAAGAAAATATTATTCGTTTTAATCGGCAAGCCACCGTGGATTTCTGGGACAAGTATTATAATCCGACGGAGATAATTATTGCTGCGGCAGGAAATTTAGAGCATCAACACCTGGTTTCTCTGATTCAAAAACATTTTACCCTGACCGGTAAAAAAAACAGAAAACCGCTGACCCCGGCTAAAGCCGCCCAATCAAAATCTTTTATCTTCAATCAACCGATCAATCAAGCGCACATATGTATCGGTGGAAAAAGTTGTTCTTATTTGTCATCCGACCGGTTACCTGTACAGTTCATCAGTACCTATTTGGGTGGCGGCATGAGTTCCTGTTTATTTCAAAAATTACGTGAGAAAAAAGGTTTGGCCTATAATGTATACTCATTCATTGATTTCTTTTCAGATATCGGCGTTCTGGGTGTTTATGCCGCCACAGATCCTAAAAAACTTAATACCGTTAAACAATTATTGTATGAAGAAATAGACCTGTTGTGTAAAAATTCTATTTCAGCTAAAAATATCAAAATGGTTAAAGAACAATTAAAAGGTAATTTTGTTCTATCGATGGAAAGTACTTCCAGCCGGATGTCCAAACTGGCAAAAAACGAATTATATTTCGGAGAATATATTTCTATTGATACCCTCTTACAGCAGATAGACCGTGTTTCCGCTGCAGAGATTGAACAAGCCATTCAAAAATATATTTGCCCGGCTAAGTTTGTCACAGTTATCCTTCAACCAGCTCATTAACCGATCTGATAAATATGAATATTGGCGTTTTACGTGGAATAAAATTTCTGGAGTCGCGGGTGGCTTTGATTCCCGCTGATGTCAAAAAATTGGTTGATGCTGGCCATAAAGTTTTTGTTGAAAATGGGGCTGGTATCATGAGTAATCATGATGACTATGAGTACGAAAGTGTCGGCGCTGAGGTGATGCCCACATCTGAAAAAGTTTATGATGTTGCTAATTTGATTTGTAAGGTTCAAAATCCTATGTCGGTTGAATTTGAATCATTCGCTCCTGATCATATTTGTATCTCTTTCTTGAATTTAGCCGATAATCTTGACTTACTGAAAGCCCTGTTAAAAACAAATTCGACCTTTATTGCCAGTGAAATGATCGGAAATATAGAACGTGGCTTTCCAATTTTTGATGCCATGAATGAAATTAATGGGAAATTGGCTATTATTGAAGCAGGGAAGTATCTACAACAAAATTTAGGTGGCAAAGGTATCCTCTTGATGGGCACTGATCTGACCAATCCTGCTCACATTCTTATTTTAGGTTCGGGAATCAGTGCTCAATCGGCGGCTAGATGGGCTTTGCTTAACCAAACGCAGGTGATCATGATCGATAGCGATTTTGATAAACTTCATAGATTCCAACAAGATTTGAATAATAAGAATTTAACAATCCATGAATATTCACCCATGATTTTGCGAGAACTACTACTGGAAATCGATGTTTTGATTGCCGCTAAACATACTCCAGGATTAAAATCTCCCGTTCTGGTAACTCAGGCTGATCTTAAATTATTAAAACCAGGTAGTTTAGTTATCGATCTTGCCGTCGATCAAGGAGGCTGCCTGGAAACTACTCGTCCCACAACTGCAGCAAAACCCATTTTTATTCAGGATAAAATTATACATTTCTGTGTCAGCCCATTACCCGGTGTTGTTCCACAGACATCTAGTGCGGTATACTCTGCACTTTTATTGCCATATGTTAAGGCTATTGCTGATTTGGGTTGCCGGGAAGCGGTAGCCGTCAATTCCGATTTACGTAATAGTCTTAATATCTATCAAGGAAAACTTGTCAATCCGGATCTGGCTAGCAATTTTCACCTGCAAGGTTATGATATACTCGAATTATTTGAAATGAATATTTAGTATGTTTTCCATTCCCATCCTGACCTACCATAAGATTTCTTATCAAAAAGAATTTGGTCTTACGACGATTAAGCCGGATATATTTAAACTACAACTTAATATTTTAAAAAATCACAAGTATTACATTAGAACTTTTACAGAACTAGACGGGCAGCATTCTACCGAGGCAGAACAACAAGCTATACTGACTTTTGATGACGGCTATGAATCGGTTTATCAAAATGCTTTTCCGATCATGCAGGAATTAAAGATCAGGGGTGTAATCTTTATAATTACCGATTACATAAATAAAAAAAATGAATGGGAGTCATATCCGCTTCTGAGAAAATTTACTCACCTGAACAAAGATCAAATTAACGAACTTCACCAGGCTGGTTTTGAAATCGGGTCACACAGCCGGCGTCATCTCTATTTGAGCAATAAACCGGACAGGATTCTAAAATCAGAGATAGAAGATTCGAAGAAAATTATTGAAGATATAATTGGATCTGAGGTCATATCTTTTTGTTACCCGTTTGGTCGATATAATCAGCGGGTGGTGGAATACGTTCGTACGGCTGGTTATAAATATGCAATGGGTAGTGCAAATTTGATCTGGAATAGAGAAAACGATCATTGGCATTTGAAACGGCGCACCATCTATGCACTTGGCGGAGAAAAATTTTTCTTAACCCAAATATCACGGACTAATTTATATGATAGTGGTTTTATTACTGAATGGATTATTCAACAGGGCGCATTAGTCAATATCATCAAACAAAACTTAAATAAATATGATTAAAGATATTTTTATTGCATCCAGTCCATTAAAGTGTATATTTTAAGTTAAACTTTAAATATTTTAGCTATTATGAAAGATGAAAGATTATCCATTGGCAGGGTAAGCCAGATGGTACAATTACCCTCGTCAGTTTTACGTTATTGGGAATCAGTTTTTGATCAACTAAAACCAGAAAAAACTCCAGGTGGAACCAGGAAATATACCATGCAGGATGTGGAGGAAATCCTGAAAATAAAAGATCTTCTGTATAATAAAAAATATACTATCGCCGGAGCAAAAGTCGAATTGAAACATGGGCCAGCCGCTAAAATTTCAGGGAAGGAAAA
>CAYSHN010000350.1:0-4461 GCA_964430815.1 uncultured Calditrichota bacterium
TGCTTCCGCTTACTCGGCTTTCTTCATGAGCAGCGCTGGTTACGGCAGCTTTTTCGATACCTTTGCCAAAGGACATTATCAATTTGCCGTCAACGGTGTAACCGAAATCTATCATCAAACCAGTACCTTGAACTGGTACCTGTTTTATGGCCAAAACGGAACTGAAATTCACCAGGCTTATTTCAGTGTTATCGGTAAACCAAAATCGATACCTGTATGGGCCTGCGGACCCATATTCTGGCGGGATCAGAATAATGGCGGGAAAGATGAGTTACTGGATGACATCCGTCGATTTACAGAATTAAAAATTCCTTTGACCGCCTGCTGGGTAGACCGGCCATATAGTCATGGCGCTAATGAGTGGTCGAAAATGGATTTTAATGAAAAATTTTCCTCTCCTGAGCAATGGATCAAACAAATCAGAGAGGATTATAAATTGCAATTCATGACCTGGGTTGGTCCGATGACTTTTACGGATAAGGATTTTCCCGGCCTTCTGACCGACAGCAAAGGGTACATTGATTTGACCAATCCGGACGCTTTGAAAGAATTTGAAAACCGTCTACAGGCACATCAATATTCCGTTGGTGTAAAGGGACATAAAATGGACCGGGCGGATGAGAATTTTCCTTTAACCGCTCCATGGTATCAAGCAATTTCTGTATCAGCCGCCAGAAACAATTATATCTATCTGTATTCAAAAGTAATAAACGATTTCCTGTATCATGCCCACGGTAAAGATCAGTTCAACTTCGCCCGCGCGGCCTATCATCGCTGTCAACCCTATTTAAGCGCAGTTTGGGGAGGAGACAGCCGTCCAAATTGGTTGGGCCTGACTGGCTGTCAAGCCAATGCAATGCGCTGTAGTTTTATGGGTTTTCCGGTATGGGGTCAGGATACGGGTGGCTACCTGGGAGCTGGTCGCATCGAAGAAACTTTATATATACGCTGGTTGCAGTGGGGTGTCTGGAATGGAATGTTTGAAATTAAAATTGATGGCGCAGGCGGCAGCGGCGAGGACCGTCCGCCCTGGAAATATTCTAAACAATTGCAGAAAGTGTTCAGAGATGTTTGCAACCTGAGAATGCATCTTTTACCCTACATTTATTCTTGTGCCAATACCTCCTATAAAAATGGTGTGTTGATGAAACCGCTGGCTTATGTGTTTCCGCAAGACAATAATACTTATAACCTTTGGGATGAGTATATTTTTGGCAGCACATTTTTGATAGCACCAATTTTTAGTGAAGAGAATAACAGGAAAATTTATCTACCGCCGGGCAGGTGGTATGATTTTAATGATTTAAATAACGAATATCATGGGCCAGTAACCATTACACAGAATGTGCCCTTGGAAACCATGCCGGTGTTTATAAAAGAAAATTCTATTTATATCAGTGGAAATATATATCGCGGCAATTCGAGATTATGGCAGAAAGATAGTAAGGGTTCAATGGACATCACCATTCATCTTTTCCCCGGTGGAGTCAACGACTCAACGACCTTCGACTATATTGATTATCTTGACAGTGATATCGAAAAGACGATGACTTTAAATCACCTGCCCGCTAAAATTACCTTTTCTTCAAATCCGCTGATGAGTGGGGTTCTCGTTGACATAAAGTGCAGTACGAAACCACAGCAGGTATTACTGAACAATAAACCTGTGCAATACACTTATGATAAAATAGAAAAAACCGCCAAGATCACAGTAGCAAAAAATAATCCGATAAACCTGGAGATCAGATAATAAGGCAATTGGATGTGGAAATTCTCGGTATGGCAACGCAGCTGAAATCTGCCCAAATGTTCAGCGGATTTCATCTGCCAGACTTTTCGGTGCTTGAAACCAGCCTGGATCATAAAATCCACGAGGGATCTCAACATACTTAATAACAAAATGCTTCGGGATGAACAGGTGCTTGCCATTTAATGAAAGGAGACTAATATGAGTCATTTCTTAAATGCAGAATGGTTGGTTTTTCCTACTACACGAAAAATATTAACCGTTTCACGAATACACAGTTGAGAACAAATTATTCCTTATGGATAAAAATCAGGCTGATTGTTTTAGTATTTGTTTCACTCATCAGCATTACTAAGAGTCCAGCACAAACTCCAGCCCTGATGGAGGGAGTATGGGAGGGAGTTTTTCAGCTCAAATTTATCTGGAAGATCGATCGTGATGTCAATGGAAATCTATCAGCTGTGCTCAATATTCCCGATCAAAAATCTTTCAACATTCCGGTGCAAAATGTCGTTTTTACAGATGATTCCCTTACTCTGGAAATAAATCTTCCCAATATACAAAAGGTTAAATTTTCCGGGAAATACAACCGCAACAGAAAAATCATTGAAGGCCTTTTTATTGACGGTCAGGGTTCTTATCCCATGACCCTCATGCCGAGCACCCGCTTATTGGAGAGTATGGCCCCGCGGATCGATGCCTCCGGTCAAAAGGTACTGAAATACAGTTATAAAGTGCCGCCACAGATTAACGATGACTGGCCGACCGCCTCTCTGAGCACAGTCGGTCTGGATTCGACTCTTATAATTCAGTTGATGGAAAAAATACTCAGCGAGAGTTATAAAAATATCCATGGTGTACTCATTGTCAAAGATGGGAAATTGGTGTTAGAAGAATATTTTTATGGATATAAACGCGATCAATTACATTTCATCGCCTCAGTAACTAAAAGCGTCACCGGAACATGTGCTGGTATCGCCAAAGACCAGAACCTGATCACTGATCTGAACGAACCTCTGTGCAGTTATTTCCCGGAGTACTCAGCAACCATCTGTGCTGAAGAAAAGAAACACATCACGCTGTATCATTTGCTAAGTATGACCGCTGGATTTCAATGGGATGAGCACACTTATAGTTACCTGGACACGCGCAATAGTTCCACAGCAGCGAACACCAGCGGGGATTGCATTAAATATCTTTTTGAAAAGCCACTCAGTGACAAACCAGGTGAGAGACATGTCTACAACAGTGTCCTACCCAACACCATGGGAGAGATCATAAAAAAAACTTCTGGCTTACACCTGGATAAGTTTGCTGAAAAATATCTTTTCGCCCCCTTGCACATCAAAAATTACTATTGGGAGGTCATGTCTGACGGCCGCATTCAGGCTGGCGGGGGGCTGTCAATACTCCCGCGCGACATGGCAAAATTGCCAATGCTTTACATGAATGAAGGGGAGTATCAAGGCCAAAGAGTAGTATCCCGGGAGTGGTTTCAAAAATGCAGTTCCCGCTTGACGCAGTGTGAGGGACCGGAGTATTGGAATCACTGGGGTCCTAACCAATATCGGATCAATGATCGTATCGTGCAGGTTTTTTCCGGAGCCGGCTTGGGCGGACAGTGGATTTTCGGGATTCCGGCACTGAACATGGTGGTTATTTCAACCTCGGATTTTTTTGGATCGACAGAGAACGGGCCGGATATGCTGAGCCGCTACATCCTGCCGTCCGTGATCACCCCCTCTTTTATCAAACAGCACCCGGAATTTGGTGTCAAGATCAAGGAATTGCCCGGGCTGAAATGGGAACCCAAATCCCAGGCACTGTTAAGTTGCATCAAAGGGTGCCTCAATTATTTGAAAAAACCGGTTTCCGATGCCTGGCTCTACGGAGCAACTGGCTTTGCATTCCTGATTAACATTCATGAGAATGTCTTATCATACAGTGTCGGAGCCTGGAACAAGGAAAGAATTTATGAGTTGGGAAAGAACATCGGTTATAAAACAGAACATGTCCGGGGAGAAAGATCTCTGGGGAATTTTCAAGCACAGCAGCAACAGGCCTGGGATACCATACGACAGGCCATCGATAACGGATATCCATGTTATGGCTTTCCATTTTATACCATTCCGGAAAATTATCTGATCCACGGTTACGACCGGTGCGGTTATTATTTTAATGGTGTAGGATGCGAATCAGGCTTTGGTCCCAAGTTATGGAAGGAACTAGGACTTCCGGATCAATATTTCGATATACACATAGTTAAGCCCTGCACGCCGGCACCAGTCGAAAAGACAATTAAAGACGCTCTGAGTTTTGTCATCGAATTTTCAACCGGTTCGAATAAATGGATCGGACCTGAATACAAAGCAGGTCCCGCTGCCTATGATCAGTGGATTAAAGCACTGGAACAAGAAAAAGCAGACGCCTTCGGTGCGGCTTTCAATCCCCTGGTGTGGTCGGAATGTCGTAGCCAGGCAGCTCCATTTTTAATTGAAGCAAAAGGTAAAGTACGCTCAGATTTGCAGCCCCTGTTCGATGAGGCTATCCGCCATTATCGTATGGCAGCAGAAAATCTGCAAAAAGTGTCAACCCTGTTTGCATTTCTGACCATCTCGCCCGAACAAAGGGCTGCAAATGTAAAAAACAAAAAACTGTGCCGTCAGGCCATCGTTTGCCTTGAAAATGCTAAAGCAGCAGAGATCGCAGGATTG
>CAYSHN010000351.1:0-4460 GCA_964430815.1 uncultured Calditrichota bacterium
GGCGTCTCCGCCCAGGGGAGAGCGAAGAATATCTACAGCCCAGGATTAAACAGAACGTTGATTAACCACCGCCAGTGGACCGTCAATAATCGCACCTTTGATCTGACCGCGATCTCCCATCTTGGCAATGATAGCGGCATCGGCCGATGAAGGTATTCCTGCGGCATTGACTTTTTCTACAGCAGAAATAATGGCCACCTTAGGGAGCTGGTACCCCAATCTATGAACAGCGGCAATAGCATTTTCGGTAATGGCTACTTTGGTAGCCAGATCCGGGGCAATATTCATAGCCGCATCGGACATCATAAACAATTTATGATAAGCAGGACTCTCAAATAAAGCCAGGTGAGAAATAACATTGCCGCCGCGCCGCAGGCCTCCGCTCTTATCCAGGATACCTTTTAAAAAAGAATTGGTGGAGCAAAGTCCTTTCATTAACACCTGAGCTTGATTAGTACGAACCAGCTCGATGGCTTTTTGTACCGCTTCGTCCTCATCTGCCGCCGCTACCAGTTGATACGGTTCGGCTTTGATCTTTAATTCCCTGAACAGTGTGCGGATTTTATCTTCGTGGCCGGTAAGAATGGCCCGGGTGAGTCCCAGTGCACGTGCTTTCTCCAGCGCGGTCAAGACATCCGCATCTTCAGCCAGAGCAACCGCAATAGTCCGCGGAGATTGATCCCGTAACTGGTTTACAAGTTGATCAAAATTTTTCAACATGCAGTACCTCTTTAATTGAAAAATGTATCGGCCTTTAATATTTTTACGGTAGCCTTGCGTTTACATTCAACCAGGGCATGTTTAAGCGCTGTTAATAAGCTGTTAAAAGTTTTAGCATTATCCGGGAATGTGGCCAGACCCACCGAAAGATCTATTTTTAAGTTATGCCGGGTAAAATTTGATTCGGTAAGAACCTTATACAGTTTCTGTACGCAGCCAAGTGCTTCTTCACTGTTATTACCGGGCAAACAGATGATAATCTCATCGGTGCCGAATTTACTATGACTGTCATATCTGCGGATATTCTTATTAATAATCACCATAATCTCATTCATCAATTCGGTACATATGTCATCGCCAAAGGAGGTAAGTAACTGATCAAATTTAACCACATCGATGAGCGCTAGCGAAAGATTTTCTTCCAGGCGCTGGGCGCGGGCGATAGCTTCCTGTAAACGACCGTAGAAGATATTATAATCGAAGGCACCGGTGTGCTCATCTTTTTCGGCATGCTTGTGTAAATCCCGCAGCATGGTCTCTTTCAGGAAAGCCAGTGATACAATCCGCGCATAAAGTTGCACAATCAACTGATAATCAGAATTGAAATAATTCACCTCCGGACTATCAACATAAAGATAGCCCAATGGCCTCAGATTCGCGATCAAATCGACACAATAACAAGATTGAAAATCATTTTCCAGACGCAGTTCTTTACTCAGCTCCGGATTTTCCTTTACATCATTAATCAGTACCGGTTTACCTGTCCAGATCGCGTCGCTGACCAGATGACTGATAGGCCGTTGCCGGAAATCTTTGCAAAACTGCCAGGACAATCCGTGTGAATTCAAAATCTCCAGTTTTTCTGTCTTCGGATTGATGCGGATAACGGCACAGGTCTGGCAACCCAGACCATCACTGAGGTTTTTAACAACATTATGAACTGTCCTTTCCAGGTTCTGGGTGGTGGTGAGATCATCAAGAATTTCGGTCATCGCTATTATACCACTGCTTATAGACTTGATTAATTCTTTAGACATGGAAAACCTCCTTCACCCGCATATGTTCTTGGCTTTTAACCGGCAGTTTATCACCGTGCTGGTAATATAACCGGAGCGATCACTGATCGCCCCGGTTGTTCAACACTAGTTTTTTTGCGCATCCAATACCGCGATAGCTGTCATGTTCACAATTTCATCTACTTCACACCCGCGCTGCAGTACATGGATCGATTTACTCATACCTACCAGGATCGGACCTATCGCTTCAGCGCCACCGATACGATTCATCAGCTTATAGGCGATATTACCGGCTTCCAGGTTTGGGAATATCAGAACATTGGCTCTTTCATGTAATTGATTAAAATCGTAAGTCTCGTTAAAAATTTCCGGAACCATCGCTGTATCAGCTTGCATTTCACCATCTATGACCAACCCGGGACGACGTTCTTTGACCAGGCGTGTGGCCTCAGCGACTTTCTGGGCCAGCGGATGACGTACACTTCCAAAATTGCTGAACGAGAGCATGGCGATACGCGGTTCAATATCAAAATTCTTAACCAGATCGGCAGTTAAAATTGCAATTTCAGCCAACTGCGCAATGGTCGGTTCGATATTTACCGTAGTATCGGCAAAGAAGATGATATCATTCTTGAAGACGAGCATATATACACCGGCCACGACATCCAATCCCTTTTTTAAAGGTATGGTCTGTAAAGCGGGCCGAATGGTATCCGGATAATGATAATTTACACCAGCTATCAATCCGTCAGCATCACCCATCTCTACCATCATCGAGCCGAACAAACGGAAATTTCCTTTTAATTGTGCTTCTGCTTCGGTTAGCGTCATACCCTTGCGTGAACGCATCTCGTACAATTTTTGCTTATAGGAAGCCAGAAATTTACTCTTGGGTGGATCGATAATTTCCACGCCGCTTAAATCCAGGTTCAGATCTTTGGCCATATTTTGGATATCTTCCACCTCACCAAAAATGATCGGCTTGGCAATGCCTTCATCCACGATAATCTGGCAGGCTCGCAGAATTTTCGGTTCAAATCCCTCGGGAAATACGATGCGTTTAGGATCTTTCTTCGCTTTATTGATCATCACCCGCATCACTTCACGGGATTTACCCAAACGTCCTTCCAGAGTTTCACGGTAGGCATCAAAATCTTTAATCAAATTACGGGCAATACCGGTCTCACATGCTGCTTTGGCTACGGCACTTGCTTCCCAGATTAATACCCGCGGATCAAATGGTTTCGGGATAATATACTCTTTACCAAATATGATGGGTTTATCACCATAGGCTTTGATTACCGAATCAGGGACATCCTCCTTGGTCAAATCGGACAGGGCTTTTACCGCTGCCAGTTTCATGTCATCAGTAATAGCCTTGGCCATGACGTCCAGTGCTCCTCTGAAAATGAAAGGAAATCCCAGCACATTATTTACCTGATTCGGATAATCAGAACGTCCGGTAGCCATAATCAGATCACTACGCGCTTTCACTGCATCAGTATAGGCAATCTCCGGATCAGGATTGGCCATGGCAAAAATAATCGGCCGGTCGGCCATGCTTTTAACCATTTCTTTTGTTACCATATCTGCCGTTGAAACACCGCAGAATACATCTGCCCCTTTCATTACTTCCGCCAGGTCAGCGGGTCCATTTCCATTAGCGTACCGCTCTTTATAAGGATTCATCCCCTCTTTGCGCCCTTTATAAACTAATCCCTTGGTATCGACCAGGAACAGATTTTTTATTTGCACACCTAACTTAACATACAGATTAGCACAGGCAATACCTGCAGCCCCGGCACCACAGAAGACCACTTTCACTTTATCGATTTTTTTCTTCTGTAATTCCAGTGCATTTAATAACGCCGCGCCAGAAATGATAGCTGTACCATGCTGGTCATCATGGAAGACCGGAATATTCATGGTTTTTTTAAGAGTCTCTTCGATATAAAAACATTCCGGTGCTTTTATATCTTCAAGATTAATACCACCAAAAGTCGGTTCCAGGATCTGAACCGTACGTATAATTTCATCCGGATTTTCTGTATTCAGTTCAATATCAAAAACATCAATATCAGCAAACCGTTTAAACAGGACTCCTTTGCCTTCCATGACCGGTTTACCAGCTAGGGCACCGATATTGCCCAGTCCAAGAACCGCTGTACCGTTGGATACCACAGCGACCAGATTCCCTTTGGCCGTATACTCATAAACCAGTGCTGGATCTTTATGAATTTCCCGGCAAGGTTCCGCCACTCCAGGAGTATAAGCCATGCCCAGATCACGCTGGGTTCTGCAGGGCTTGGTCGGTACAACTTCAACTTTTCCCTTTCGTCCCTGGCTATGATACTTCAGGGCATCTTCTTTACGAATCATATTTGAACCTCCATAGTTCGTTCGATTAAATTTAATTTTAGTAAAGTACCTGTGCGACGCTGGCGACGACTGCTCACCAACATGCCTAGCGGCGGCGGCGGCGCCACTGCGGCAAACAAGTACCTTAAGTCAAATCAATTTTCAATTCATCCATCTTTCTGTATAGTGAAGATAGACTGATGCCAAGTAAATTTGCCGTTTCCTCCTTGTTGATTGATGTTTTTTCCAAAGCTCTGATGATATGCTGTTTTTCAAAAAAGGCTACTGCATCTTTCAGGCGCATCGGCATTACCAAAAAACGCAAGTTGAAGACACGACGAAGAAAAACAATGAAACCGAAACATT
>CAYSHN010000352.1:0-4458 GCA_964430815.1 uncultured Calditrichota bacterium
CCGCAGAGCGGAAGAGGAAAATTCACGGGCCAAGCAGGTAGGGCATATCGCCAAGTAAATCACGACAATATTTTCCAGCCTTTTTTTATGATTTGAATTTTATTTTACTATTTTATAATTTAGTACAAATAAACAGTTATTTACTTTCCTCATATTTTAATTACAGATGATTCGTTTAATTACTATTATTGTATTAGCCTTCCTGGGAATTTTTGTAAACCCCTTTCCTCCGGGAGTATGGGATTTTGTTTTTCGTTTTTTAATTTTTGTGCTGATCATTTATTTACTGTTTAACTCCGGAATCCCGGTGGGCAGAAAAAAAGAAGAAATTCCAGCAGATCTATCGACAGCGGTTCAAGAGAAGAAGTTGGATCTGGAAGAGCAGGTCCAGCAGGAATACCACCTTAATGATTTATTGGCCTATGATGAACGGAGTATCCGCTACCTGATCGATCAATTCGAAGTGATTGCCAGCCTCGCTTTTCCTGACCATGGCTGGATTTTTCTAAAACAAAATCCGGATATTCTGAAGAAGATCTATTATAAAAATTTTTCCCAGATGATGCTGACGAACTTGCAGGAGGAATATAAGCTGACAGGGTTAACGCAGATACTGGATGAAAAAAATGCAATTCTCATCGAAAACAATCTGAATCAGGAGACGCAATTAGTAAATTTTTATAATCCTGCCGAATATAAACCCAATTCTTTTATGGGCATACCAGTGCTGATCGAAGATGAAGCGCCTTTATTTTTCATTTTTGATGCGGCACATAAGGAAAATTTTAATGTGGGGGATCAAGCGCTGTTTGAAAAGGTTAGAGATAATACGGCAATTTTTATGCTGAACCGGCTTAAAGCTTATTCTCTATTAAGTTCACTCAAGATAAAAGAAAAATTAATGAAGTTGGCTGTTGACTTAAACAGCAGTAAAACAATTTCCCAGGCCCTGGAGAAATTTGCCCAGGCTCTAGCTCATCAATTCGAAGCTTCACGTCTGACGATTAGTTTAGCTAAGCCCAATTCTGATGTTGCGGTCATCAGAAAAGTGATCGGCCAGCGGGATGAATTTGGTGAAAATTCTGAATTTCCTCTTGATGAAGGATTAACCGGCTGGGTCATCAGCAAAAAGAAACCGTATGTGATTGAAGATCTGGAAAAAGGGGAGTATTTTATTCCGCGCTATTCCAAGAAGGAAAAAACCAATTACGGTTTCCGTTCTTTTCTGGGTGTACCGCTGGCCCTCGAAGACCGCGTTTATGGAGCGCTGACCCTGGAACATTACCTGCCTTACAAATACAATAATGCGTCGCTGGATGAAATAAAAAAGTGGGTGCATATTTTTAGCAGCACCTTTGGCCGGCAATCCAGCGAGGTACCCAAATCAGGTGATATCTAAACCGATTACTGATAAAGGAAAAGGACTCTTTACGCTTCACATTTGGTCAGGGAATTAAGGGGCTTGGGGATGACCCTGAACAAATTTACTTCGTGTCGCAGAAGTAAAGAGTCCTTCAGGAGTGTATCATGAGGGCTATGGTATGCTTTTTTTGCTCGTTAAATTTCTCCTCTGTTCAATTATTGCTGCATATGTAAACATCTGAAAGTCGTCCAGCGATCTATACAATGGCGCAGGAATTTTATCTTGAACGGTTCCTGCATCAGGGCGATTAGTGAATCAGAATGCAACTTCATGCTATCAGTCGGTTGTCCCCCTTCAGAAATATATATAATGGGAATTCTTTTACTGACCGGGTTGGAGCGCAAGCGGGTAATCATTGCGCTGCCGAGTTTAGGTGCAAATTTTTCATTGAGAATAATAATAGCCGGTTTATGATTCTCGATTTGTTTGAATAAATCAAAATTCTTATTAATAGTTATCAGTTGTAATTTGTATACATTAAGCAGATCGTTTAAAACCTTGGCCCGTTCAGCATCCCCTTCGCAAATCATAACTTTCATATTTATTCCTTATAATTAACAGAATTCTTTATCATGAATAATTCTGGCGCGAATAGCCGAATCCAAAACTTTCGGCAAATCTTCCAGTATTTCATCGATGCTGTTACGATAGACCGTCAGCGCATCGGTCTCTGAAAAAATGACCCGAATATTGAAATATCGTCTGCCGTTCTCATCAGATAGTGCATTGATATCTACTCTGCTTTCCAATATGTTATTTGTCATCATGCAATCTTCCTTCTCATATGCTGTAATATATGAGACAAGAATCATGCCAGGCCCTAACTTATATAATAACAATAAGTTGTGTTGTAATAATGATAACTATTTGTAAAATAAGAGGATAGATTCGTTTAGAGCAGGGACGATTGCAAATAATACAATTTTAAGATAAGCGCGATTGTAAAAAATACAATCGTATTACTCCTGGAGTTTATTCTGCAGGGTACGATAATTTATATTTAGGAATTTACAGGCTTCTTTTTTATTCCCGCTAAAGTGAGTCAGCACAGTGCGCACATAATCCCGGGATATATCTTCCAGGGTATGTTTGCGCATTAAAGCTTGCTGCAGAAAAATATCATCACTTTGTTTCAAATCTACCGGTAGATCACTTAAACTGAGGGTCTTGGGATTAAGGATCAGCATTCGTTTTAATGTATTTTCCAGTTGGCGGATATTACCTTCCCAATTCAGTTTAGACATGAAACTTATCAACAGTGGATCAATTTTGGGCAGGGGTAGTTTATTTTCCTGACAATATTTTTGGGTGACATGATCAATCAGAGCAGGGATATCATCAGGCCGGTAACGTAAAGGCAAAATGTGGATAGGGATTACATTAAGCCGGTAAAACAGGTCTTCACGAAAATGCTTGTTTTTCACTTCCTGATTCAGATCTTTATTGGTCGCCGAGATCAGACGGAAGTCCGATTTTACTTCTATGGAACCACCCAGATGATAAAATTTTTTCTCCTGCAGCACCCGCAACAATTTTGCCTGTAAACTGATCGGGATATCACCAATCTCATCTAAAAGCAGTGTTCCTCCTGCAGCAAGTTCGATTTTACCTTTTTTCAAATCGGTGGCGCCGGTGAATGCTCCTTTCTCATGACCGAACAGTTCATTCTCCAACAGGTTTTCCGGCATAGCGGCACAATTGATCGCAATAAAAGGGCCTTTATGCACCTTGCTGCGGGCGTGAATATGCCGGGCAATTATTTCCTTACCTACACCGGATTCACCTGTAATCAAAATAGTTTCAGTACTTTTACTGATCTTTTCGATTAAGGCCAGAATATTTTGCATGGGTTTACTAACCGCCACGATATCTTCAAAATTAAATACTCTATCTAAACGCTGCCGCAGTTTTTTATTTTCGCGATTTAAACTCAGCATTTTGAAAGCCCGGCTCACCAGGAAAGGTAATTCCTCCTGAATATTTTCTACTTTGGAAAAGTAGGAATTAGCTCCTTTTTGCTGGGCTTCCAGGGCATCCTTATGATCGCGGGAAGAGGTGATCACAATTACCTCGGCATCTGTCCCGGCAGCCATAATCTGGTCCAGCACGTTGAATCCATCTTCGATGCGGGGGATACCCAGATCCAGAATGACCAGATCGGGGAGTTCTTCCATAAAAATTTTTAAAGCTTGGCTGACCTCGGTTGCTTCGCGGTAGAGATATTGATCACCCAGCCATTTTTTATAACTTTCCCGCCAGACTAAATTGTCTTCAATAATTAAAATTTTATTTTTCAGCATATTCTTCTTCCAGAGGTAAACAGATTGTGACTTGTACACCACTATGATCGACATTACAGATCGACAGGCAGCCACAATGGGCTTGAATGATTTTTTCAGCTATGGCCAGTCCCATGCCGACCTTACCCTGATCCTTTAATGTTGTAAAAAGAGGTTCTTTGACATGGTCAAGAAATTCTGCAGGTATAATCGGTCCGGTATTGCTGATATTTAATTGTACCCAGTCATGATGAATAAAAAGAGAACTGTTTTTTAAACGGTTAAAATCGATTTGTACTTTACCTTGCCCCGGCACCAGTCCGGCATGATATACAGAGTTTTCAAGTACCGCTTGTATGGCCCGGTTGATTAATTCCAGATCAACCGCTAAACGTAATTGTTCCTGAGCAGCCGGGCTAACAATTTTAATTTCGATGGGGGGGGAAAAATTTAGCAGAATCGCAGTCAGCATATCTTTAACAGTGAGGGATATCTTGGACAGGTCGGGTTCAGAAAGATAGAAAAGAAAATCACGGGTCAATTTTTTCCCATAAATCAATTTCTGTTGTACACTCTCATTCTCAATATTTAATATGGATATAAGAGCGATCATTGAATTAAAATCGTGGGTTATATTGCTGATATATGCTCCACATTGCTTGTGCGCAGCGATGGCTGAGAGGTGGCTGGTGTGGCTAAGATATTTAAACAGGTTCCGGGCCTGACCGGCCATGCTGATGATGGTTTGTTGACTAA
>CAYSHN010000353.1:0-4447 GCA_964430815.1 uncultured Calditrichota bacterium
TAACTGGCAGGCTAAATAAGGAACTCAATATGGAAAAACCAGAAAATTGCATCATTGTCATCTTTGGTGCTACCGGGGATCTGACTAACCGAAAACTCATGCCAGCCCTGTTCAACCTGTTTCAAAATAAACTGCTGCCTGATAATTTTGCCGTCCTGGGCATCGGTTTGACCCCGCACAGCGACGAGTCGTTTCGTGATAAAATGACTGAGAGTATCAATACCTTTCTGAAAAGCAATCAGGCGGAAAAAAGTAATATCGCAGATTTTTTAAAACATCTCTACTACCATAGCATGGATAATACAGCTGCGGCCAGCTATCCACAATTAAAACAGCGTCTGATACAAATCGATCAACAGGTGCAGGCCAACGGCAATTATATCTACTACCTGGCTACCTTCCCTAATCACTTCGAAATGATCGCCCGCCATTTAGGACAGCAGGGGTTGCAAAAACAGGGCAAAGATTTTGGCTGGAAACGCATTGTGTTCGAAAAGCCGTTTGGTTACGATCTGTCTTCTGCTCAAATCCTTAATCAGCACATCCAGCGGATATTCCATGAAGAACATATTTACCGGATCGATCACTATTTAGGCAAAGAAACTGTACAAAATATACTGGCTTTTCGTTTCGCCAACGGGATTTTTGAGCCATTGTGGAACCGAAATTATATCCATCATGTAGAATTGACTGCCGCCGAAGATATCGGCATTGAAAATCGCGGTCGCTATTACGATAATGCCGGAGCACTACGTGATATGGTGCAAAACCACCTGATGCAACTGATGGCTATCATTGCTATGGAACCGCCGGTTAAATTTGAGGCTACTACCATTCGCAATGAAAAAGTAAAAGTTTTCCAATCCCTTTGTCCTATCCATCCGGATGATGTGGCCAGACGTGTGATCCGCGGTCAATATCTGACCTCGACCATCCGCGGTGCAAAAGTAAATGGCTATCGTGATGAAAACAACGTGTCTCCTGAGTCCAAGACCGAAACCTTTGTGGCTATGAAGTTTGGTATAGACAACTGGCGCTGGGGTGGTGTGCCCTTTTATATTCGCACCGGCAAGCGTCTGCCCACCAGGGTAACGGAGATTGTGATCCATTTTAAAAAAACTCCCCATTATCTGTTTACCCGTGAATTGATGTTGGATATTCCGGCCAACCAGCTGATTTTGCGCATCCAGCCCGATGAAGGCATCCTTATAAAATTCGGGATGAAAATGCCGGGAGCCGGCTTTCAGATCAAAACGGTCAGTATGGATTTTCATTATTCCGGTCTACAAAATAATACCACCCTACCCGATGCATACCAGAGATTATTGCTAGATTGCATTCTCGGTGATCCGATCCTCTATGCCCGCGGCGATGCGGTCGAAGCCTGCTGGTCGTTTTTAATGCCAGTATTGCTTGCCTGGCAGAATAATCCGGAGATCAAACTTTACGGTTATCCAGCTGGTACCTGGGGGCCGATTGAGGCCAACACACTATTTAGCGAACGAGGAGAAGAATGGCGGTATCCCTGTAAAAACCTGGCCCAGGATGGAGAATACTGCGAATTATGAAACCTGCAATAAAAATTTTTCGTAACGACATCGAAATGGCCGGAAAATTAGCCAATGAACTTCAGGTGGCTATGGAGCAGATTAAAAGGCAACGACAGCATTATTATCTAGCGCTATCAGGAGGCAATACTCCGATTACATTCTATAAACGGTTAGCCCAAGTTCCTTACCAGAAACAAGTTGCCTGGGGGTTTCTGCATCTTTTCTGGGTGGATGAACGCTGTGTGCCTGCGGATCATCCGCAGAGCAATTATGGCTTGGTCCACTATAACCTGCTGGCACATCTTAATATGCCCAAAAAAAATATTCACCGCTTGCGCGGCGAAGCAGATTTAACGGAAGAGACCCGCAGATATGCCGGTGAAATACAAAATACGCTCCCCGCCACTGATCAGGGCTGGCCACAGTTCGATTGGATCCTATTGGGATTGGGCAACGATGGACATACCGCTTCTCTTTTTCCAGATTCACCTGTATTGAAGGAAAAGAGTGCACTTTGCGCAGTGGCAGTTCAGCCGGACAGCGGTCAAAAACGGATAACTTTCACCCTGCCGCTGATCAATCATGCCCGGCGCATTACATTTTTAGTGACCGGGGAAAGCAAAGCCGGTATAGTGGCTAATATTTTCAAGCGGACCACAGCAAGCCGGATATTACCCGCAGCACGGGTGCGGCCCGTGCTGGGGTATGTGGAATGGTATCTGGATTCCTTGGCTGCGGCGAAGATTTAGTCGTTGATTTGTAATGCGCATAATTATCTTCTAATCCGAATCTGCTGGCAGCAGTTTTCCCATGCTGACGAGGATCCTGTGCTTAACCAGCTCCCGATCCAGGGGTATCACACCATCCTTCAGGCGCTGACCGTCCATCTCTATCCTGGAAACACCCCGTACACAGTGTTCCGGATTCTCGACTTGAATCTCGTAGATCGCTTCACCGTGGTGATAGATTATTTGGAAACCATCCCACCACCCGGGAATAACCGGGTTGAACCGCAATGTTTCTCCACACACCTTCAGGCCCAGGATCTCTTCAATCCAGGCGCGGTACATCCACGCCGCCGAACCTGTATACCAGGACCAGCCACCATGACCGATCCGTCCGGATACACTACTCACATCGGCTGCAACCACATAAGGTTCAACGCCATAACGCCAGACTGTTTGCGGATTGCGGGCGTCTTCAATCGGGTTGAGCATGCGTAGTATTTTCGCCGCCCGGTCACCATCTCCGCTGCGTGCTATGGCCATGGCTAACCAGAGAGCGGCATGGGTGTACTGGCCTCCGTTCTCCCGCACCCCTGGTGGGTAACCCTTGATGTATCCCGGTGATGGCTCCGTTCGGTCAAATGGAGGCTCGAAAAGCAGCACCAGCCCTTCATCCTCACGAACGAGATGATTCCATGCCGATTCAAGTGCTTTTTTGGCACGATTTAGATCGGCATCGCCACTTAGCCAGGCCCAGGATTGAGGCAGGGAATCGATCCTCGCTTCTGTATTCGTCGCGGAACCAAGGAGTGTTCCATTGTCAAAGATAGCCCGTAGATACCATTCCCCATCCCATGAAGATTGTTCAATACACCGAATCAGCGTTTTTCGATTTTGCTGGTAGGTCTGGCTCAGCTCAGGTCGGCCCAGGCGATCTGACATCTCGATCATATCCTTCAGCACATCCACCTTGAACCACGCCAGCCAAACGCTCTCGCCCTTGCCCCCGACACCTACAAGATTCAGCCCATCGTTCCAGTCTCCGGTTCCCATCAGGGGCAATCCATGTGGTCCAAAGGTTTGGCTGCGCGTGATCGCGCGCTGGCAGTGCTCGAAGAGCGGGGTGCGTTCCGATGAGATCGTCGGTGATTGGAAGCTCTCGCACTGATCGTCTTTCAGTATGGGTGAGTCGAGATAGGGGACTATCTCGTGCAGGATGTTCACATCGTCGGTAATCCTGATGTATTGAGCGACAACGTATGGTAGCCAAAGGGGATCATCGGATATCCGCGAGCGGATTCCTGCGCCACCCGGCGGATGCCACCAGTGCTGGACATCACCTTCCTTGAATTGACGGCTGGCCGCAAGCAGGATGTGTTCACGCGCCAGCTCGGGAAGTGTGTAAAGCAGGACCATCACGTCCTGGAGTTGATCACGGAAGCCAAAGGCACCACCGGACTGATAAAAGGCAGAACGACCCCATATCCGGCAGACAAGGCTTTGATAGAGCAGCCAGCGGTTGATCAGAAAGTCCGTGGCAAGTTCGGGGGTATGCACTTGGATTGTGCTGAGCCGATCATCCCACCATACCTGGGTTTGCCGGAGAGCGATCTCCAGCGCTCGACTATCGCGGTTGGCCAGCACCATATCATGTACTTGCTCCAACGACGAGACCTGACCGAGCATGCAGTTGATTTCACTACACTCACCAGGAGCCAGCTTCAGGGTAATCTGTAACGCGGCGCAAGGGTCCAGGCCCGCTCCGGTCCGGCGTGAAAGCCTGATTCGCTCCATCGCCACCGGATTCTCCATCGAGCGGTTGCGCCCGATGAAGGTTGTGCGATCGCCGGTGTAAATCTCCGTGGGCACGCTCATAGCCGTGAAGGCCACCCGATCTGCAAAATCCGGATTGTAGTAGTTTCGGGCAATCATAGCCTGGACTTCGTCATCCCAGTTGGTCACCACATGCATCTGGGAAGACTCACGAGACTCGCCCAGGGTCCACTCCACATAATATGTCAGCGACAGCTTGCGTGGTCTGGTAGAATCGTTCCTGAGTAACAGTTTTTGCAGTTTGATTGGTTTGCCCCCCTGATCATCCACTGGAACGAAAACCGTCAACTCCTGCTCGATACCATGGCTGTTATGCTCGAAGACCGTATACCCCGCCCC
>CAYSHN010000354.1:0-4446 GCA_964430815.1 uncultured Calditrichota bacterium
GATGTATTAACTGCGGTGAGTGTGCACGTGTCTGCCCGGTAGATCTTCCGATTCATTTACTGACTTTTAAATTAAGTGATGACATTAAGGATGCCTTCGGTCAGCAAGCCGGGCTGAAGGCAAAACCGGATTATGCCTTATCAACATTCAAGCCGGATGATAAAGAAAATTTCATAAGGTAAAAACATTGAAGACAAAACAATTAAACCAGGGAAAACTCGTTACTTTCCTTGATTCCATAAAGCAGGCAGGTAAACTTATCATTGCACCACGTAGAATAGGTGATAAAGTCTATTTTAGCAGAGTGGATTCCTGGGACCAGATTGAGTTTAATTCTATACAAAGTACCCTTTCGGTCAAAGCGGCCATTTTCCCACGCTTTGAAACACTGTTGCAGTACAGTGGTGATGCGAAAATTATGACTGTACAGGATGCCATAATTCCAGATACAGAAATTGTTGTCCTTGGTTTACACCCCTGTGATGCAGCAGCTTTTGATTATATAACTGAATTCTTCGCTGAGGGTATTACTGATGCCTATGTCCAGAAACGACGAGCAAAGATCACCTTAATTGCCCTGGGTTGTAAAAAGGCCGATGATGCCTGTTTCTGTACCAGTGTGGGCCTTGGTCCGGGTGCAGTGCAGGGGAGCGATCTGGTGCTTACCGAGATTAAAAATGGTGACTATTATGTCGAAATACTGACCCCCCAAGGTGAAGGTTTAACAGAATCTGCCAAAGATTTATTCCAGGATTGTGCTGAGATAGAGAAAACTCCTTACCTGGCTCAGGTGCCACAAAAATTTGATCTGCGCCCGCTTCAGGAAAAATTAGCAAACTCTTATGATAATCCACTCTGGATAAAACATTCATTGCCCTGTTTAGGGTGCGGAGCCTGTGCTTTTGTGTGTCCCACCTGTACCTGTTTTGATATTCAGGATGAGGGGACTTCCTTCAACGGTGTCCGTTTACGCTGCTGGGATTCTTGTGGGTTTCCTTTATTCACCCTGCATGCCTCGGGACATAATCCACGGCCTGTACAGAGTCATCGCTGGCGGCAGCGTATGATGCATAAATTTGTTTATTCTAAAAGTCACGACCATATCAGTAGTTGTGTGGGTTGCGGACGTTGTTTACGCATCTGTCCGGCACAGGTAAGTATAATCGAACAAATGCAAAGCATAGCACAGGTCAAATGAATTCGGCATCCAATACCTATATTCCTTATTTAATGCGGATTGAAAAAATTATTGAGGAAGCCCCGGCCACCAAAACCTTCCGGCTTAAATTTCTGGATCCGGAGAAGGGTGAAAAATTCCAGTTCCAGGCCGGGCAATTCGGGGAATATTCAATATTCGGGGAAGGGGAAAGCACTTTTTGTATCGCGTCTTCACCGACCCGCCGGGAATATATTGAGTGTACGTTCCGTCAGGCCGGACGGGTAACCACAGCTCTGACCAGTTGTGAAGAAGGCGATATTATCGGTTTTAGAGGTCCCTATGGAAATACTTTTCCACTGGAGCAATGGCGAGATAAAAATCTGCTTTTTATTGCCGGTGGTATAGGTATGGCCCCGCTGCGCTGTGTTATCTGGAATGCCCTGGATCTGAGAGAAAGTTTTAATCAGATCAGTATTCTTTATGGCGCCCGTACGGTTGCCGATCTGATATATAAAACTGAATTGAAGGAATGGGGTTCACGGCAGGATGTCAGGCTGGTCACTACAGTCGATCCGGGTGGGGAAAATCCGGATTGGAAAGGGGAGATCGGCTTTGTACCACATATTTTGATGAAAATGGCTCCGGTTAGCCAAAATACGGTCGCCATAGTATGTGGCCCTCCAATCATGATCAAGTTGACCATTCCAATTCTAACCGAACTTAATTTTCCAGCTGATACGATTTATACAACATTGGAGAATCGGATGAAATGCGGAGCCGGCAAATGCGGTCATTGTATGGTGGGTCCTGTATATGTATGTAAAGACGGGCCGGTATTTACTTACGAACAAATGAAAAATTTACCTCCGGAATATTAATTTTTCTTTTTACAGTTATTCTGCTATTTTATTGTATATAATTTCTGATTAACTCCAAAATTTTATTATATTTTATCAGAATTAGAAAGATAAAGGTTCAGCAATGAAAATAGGCAAGATTATTTATTTTGTACTATTGGGAGGTGCACTGGTGGCAAATGGGCAACTTAATCAGTCATTGACGCCACCCCTGACTAACAAGCTGGTTCAGAAAATAATCCCGGTTTTGCGCGTTCAGGTAGCACAGACACAGACTGCTTTAGGTCAACTCAATCAGCGACTTTCACAAATTAATCAATATACTGAGCTGATCGAAGATATCAAATCCGGTAAAATTGATCCGCTGACCTGGCTAAAAAGTAAATCAAATTTTGTCATGGTTCCTGCAGCTGCTACATACAAACCCAAACTATCAAGCTGGACGAGTTCTTTCCTGAATGAGCCAACCGCTGTGTTTTCCTTTGGTGTTGAAGCCCCCGAGCAAATTAAAAAGGCAGCTCGTAGTGGTGAAGAAATGGTAAAATTGATGTATTCCAGTTCTGGTCTGGATTTTTCAAATATCCCCGGCGGAAAGAAAATTTCCGACCTGGCCGAAAAGACAAAAGAATATTACAGTAGTAAAGGCTTCTCCGATCCTTACAGTAAAATATTTTTTGACCTGATGTTCCATTCTCCCGATCAGACAGTTTCGGTAATGTTTTATTATGTTAATTTTTATGGGGTTCAGGAAACAGGTGAAATAATGGCCGATGGACCCATGTTGATGCTATGGGCAAATTCCCAGGTAGGGAATGAAGCTCCTGAAACAACAGAAAAACAAAAAATCCAGGGGCAGGATGTAGAAACAGCTATGCAAAGAACGGGAATGACTCAGGAAGAATATGATGCATATCTCGGTTCGTTAGTGTTAGCCCGCAACGATGCCATGAATCCGGCTGCCCTAGAGATTACCGTTGATTTTTCCCAACTTCCGGTTGAAGAAGTAAAAACGGTTAAAGAAATGCAGCACTTTATGGAACTTCGCAAGGCTAATGTATGGGTATACAATAGGTTCGCTCATATTTTGGAACCATTATTGGTCGCACTTGGATATTGAGTAGAAATTAAATATATACGATAGGTCACTACGGGCGGTACCCACTAAATAATTATGAAGAGATCCGAATCTAAAGATAAAATTGTCTCCTTTGATGACGAAAAACTGATTGTGGTCAATCAGCAAGACGCTATCATTGATTATAAAACCAGGACCGAGTGTCATCAGGGTGATGGTATCCTGCATCGGGCTTTTTCTATTTTTATTTTCAATGACAGCCAAGAACTTATTTTGCAGCGACGCAGCGCTCAAAAACTACTGTGGCCTGATTTCTGGTCCAATAGCTGTTGTAGCCATCCCCGCCAGGGTGAGAAATTGGATTCTGCCGCCAAGCGCCGATTAAAAGAAGAGTTAGGAATTGAAACAGATTTAATTTATCTCTATACCTTTAAATATCATGCTCGCTTTGGTTCGATTGGCTCAGAGCGTGAATTATGTGCGGTATTTATTGGCAGTAGCGTTGAAAATATCCGTTTTAATCACAATGAAATCACTGCATGCAAGTATGTACCAATTAATGTGGTGACAATAGAACTTGAGAATAATCCAGCTATTTATACACCCTGGTTTAAAATGGAATGGCAGCGACTGATGGATGAATACCGGGACAGAATAAATGACTTATTCATCTTAGAGAATGTTTAATCATCTCATTTCAACGAAATCCATAGTTTCACTTATTTAGAAGCAAAGATTTAAAGCAAAGCTTTCATTTTGGTCCAGGTTATACATTAAAAATTTCGCTGATCATATGAATATTGAATGTAAACAGAACTAAAATCGAGTTAATTGTACGAAAATGGTATAATATCTATTGTAATGCTTTAACATTGACTCTTTTAGGAAAACCAATTAGGATAATAGGACTCCGAATGTTGAATAACTTGTCATTTTCTATTTCTCTTGCTTTGAATTACTTTATATGTTCCCAAAAATCTTCACTGAAGTACTTTTATTCTCTGTTTAATGGTCTATGAAAACAATTCTTGATTAGGCTTTCTTTCAACCTTAATTTCTTGCTCAAATAATTTAACCTGTCGAACGCTGAGAAATTATTTATTAAAAATAAAAACTAATTTGAAGTAAAATAGATAAATTAAAATGATTTCAAATACATGTTTCTGATTACTTAATAAAAGGGAGATTGAATTGAATTTAAAAGGGAAAAAGATTTTAGTGACCGGTGCCGGAGGTTTTATAGGAAGCCATTTAGTTGAAAGTTTGGTAGAAAATGGAGCAAAAGTCAAAGCCCTGGTACACTATAACTCAAGAAATGATTGGGGAAATTTAGAGTATATTGATAAAAAAATACT
>CAYSHN010000355.1:0-4446 GCA_964430815.1 uncultured Calditrichota bacterium
TTATCGGAATGACACTGCTGACAGTCTTCAACTGATTGACCGTAAGTCAACAGCGCCGGGAATAAGCCACAAATAAAAATAAACCGGTTGATTTTTAACCTCCTAATCCTCAACACGATGCAGGTGGCATTCGATACAGACGTTACGGGCATAAGCATCATTATGACAACTCAGACAATAATCCAGATCCGCTTCAGCCTGACGTTTATGCAATCCTCCATTCTGGGGATTGGTCCAATTTGCATAAGCATGATTTCGCGGCATAACCATCTCGCGTTGATGACAATCTAAACAAAAGGCGCCTTCCTGATGGCAGGTAAGGCAATTATCCTTATTCGTACGGGCATCAATACCGTGATTGTTTTTATAGTTAAGGGAATGAGTTATCCGGTCCAGATTATCACCTTCATGACAGACGATACAGTAAGTATTCTGATGACAATGTGCACAGGCTTCTTTATTCAGCTGTGCGGTCGGACCATGATCTTTACTCCAACCCACACGATGATCCGCAGGTTTGAACGGATGATCCTGTTCATGACATACCAGGCACTTTGTTTTATCTTCGTTAAAATCCACATTACCATGACATTCGCGACATTTAATCTCGGTAGGTATTTGCCTAGTGCCGGCTACTGATTCCTGCAGTTCGATACCGGCATGACATACTTTACAGTCCTGGTCCGATTTCACATGCACCTGATGAGCAAATGTTGCTTGCAGTTGAACTATCCGCGGTACTTCCTGCGCAGCATCCGGATCGGTATGACATACTTTGCAATCGGTATCTTTTTCATCATGACAATTGTAGCAGGTTTGCATCGTGGGTAACAAATTGTCTTGGGGAGATAGACTGGTGGATGCCGCTTGATGACAATCGGTACAGAGGGCATCGGCTTCCTGCAGATGGAATTTATGCGAAAAGATCAGATCAGACTGCTGGGAAAAAGCCGATAATATCCAGCAGACTAAACATACTATTATAACAATCAGTAGTTTTTTCATAGTGGTACACCTTTTCATTTTACCAGATAAAATGAATATGATTTAAAATACGGTTGTCAGAATTCTCAAAGCGGTTATTCAACCATTGGTACTCCAGATCGGCTTTCCAGTGTTTGGTAAAGTTGTAATGCAATCGAACTGTATTGGCCACCTGGCTTTCATATTCATAAATTTCTTCAAAACGATAACGGGTAAAGTCCATCCCAACTGAAGCGATCAGATTTTTCCAGATTTCATATCCATAATCGAACATCAGACCCAACTGATCGCCAAGATCGCCTGTCTCATAAAGTACATTCAATGCACCACGTGCGTCATTAATCCCCAACATCACCCGTTGCCCAGATCCTTCTCCCAGAGAAATATACTGTACTCCGGCAGTTAAACCATAGTTGGTACTTAACGCATAATTCATATTCAGAGCTGACTGAGTGTATGGTTCAATTTCAAAAATGCGGAAGAAGGAATCGCCATAAATTTGCGGAGTCTGTTGTTTGGCAAACACGGTAAGGGCCAACTTATTTGAGGGGGTGTATCGCGCTGAGGCGTATAGACGGTGCAAAACCGAATTCAAAACATCATAATGCGCCTGTAGTAAAAATTGTATTTTTTTAAGCGAATAATTGTTCAGATTCAAGCCAACGATCTGCCACTGGTTCTTATTCTCCCTTAATTTCTGCAAATAAGCCAGTTGCACATCAGTATTGTAAAATCTGCGATAGGTGATGGCTGAACCATAAACCGTTGCTTCATCAAATTCATATACTTTAAATTCACGGAACAGATTGGATTCCACTCCGCCAAAAATCTGCCAGCTGAGATTGTTCGAAGGTTTTAAGGTGATGTTCGCACCATCCAGGCTGCCAAATGGAATTCCGGCATGCAGGAATTGGCGACCGATTTCAAAATCCAATAAGTTATTGAACAGATTACTGGTCGAGACTGACATTCGATATGCTCGCCATGGCTGCTGGCCTGGTTGTGGCTGGCTTAACCAGCGCATAGAAACATTCAGGCTCAGACTGTTCCATTCTTTGGCGATAGCTGAAAAACGCAGAAATTGATAAATACTGATTGTTGAATTTGATCCTACCTGTTCCCGGGCGTACAGGGAGGAGGTATAATGGCCACCTGTTTCAATGGTCTGTGCTGAAATCCATTGGAAGCCGAGCAGCCCTACAATCAGTGGGATCCAATAATATTTTTTCATAGGCAAAACCTGTTTAGGTTAGAGTTATTTGTATAATTTAAAAACCCAATGATAATCCTCAAATATCATGCCAAATGATTGTTTTAAATCGCGTCAATTGAATAAGGACATCCCAACAGAATTTTTCGATCAAATATGCTTATTTGCCCCTAATTTATTAAAACTACACTCATTTTCGAATAGTTTTTTTATCTCAACCGATGCTATGATCAGGTATTAAAAAAATATGAGACATAAATGTGACACCATGAGAATTTCGAATCCCAAGATAAACTGCAGCAAGAAAAAGTAAAATAGAAAAAGTCAGATTGTATCTCTACCCTTTAATTCGATTGGAAATATAGAACCAAAAAAAAGACCTCCCGGGAAAAGCCTCCCCCATCTCCGGAAGGTCTGATGTAAAGAGTATAAACTATTTACACTAGTTTTTTACCAATTACTAGCAACAGCTTTCCGGTCCGCAGTCAGAATGGCAGCGCCGGGAACTTTGTCAGCCATCAAATGCATGTAACTCTGCTGCAGCAATTGAATAGCATAATCCGGATTATGCACACCGTGACTGGCATCAGCTTCTACAAAGGCATAATTGTAACCGGCTTCACGCTGCAACCGGGTGGAGTGAGTAGTATCTCCACAGGCAGATATGATCGTAAATCCACCGGTTGTATCCAGGCCTGATGCCACCAGAGCCTCTTCCAGTTTGGTCAATAAACCAGCAACTTCATCCTGGACACCTTCGATCTGACCATCACCATCAAAGTCATCCAGGGCTTTGATATCTTTGAATGATGTTATAGCGCCATGGCAATTTGCACAGGCTGCAACAGTAGGTTTGAAGGTATGACCTGTTTTAGCAGGTACTGATTCGCTCTCATATTCCTCCCGGTTTAAATGGCAGGTTTTACAGCTGTTCTGCACCTTAAGATGAGAAGGTTGAGCCCAGACAAAATCGACCGGTGCGACACCATGATAAGCACTCTTGCCGGCCATCATGTCAGCCTGTGGACTTTCATGTGGACCAAAACTTGACGGGCGGCGCATATTACCGACAATAACCTGGTTATCAGGCGAACGGCGAGCATGGTGACACTGCATGCAGAGTTTACCCACATCTCCATCCGTGATCAAGGGTGATTCACTATTGGCAGTCACAAGTTGAACATCAGCATCGGTTCGTAATTGACCAGGATTAGACGCATCGTGAGAGTCATGACAGGTTGTGCAACCCATCGGTTGCAAAGGTGCCAGGGTAGTGTCTGGTCTAAGAGCCACAGAACCGCTGCCATAAAATACATTCAGGGGTTCAGATAACCTTACACCAGCGGCGACCCCTTCATGACAGCCCTGGCAGTCGGTTTCAGTAGCTTCGGCCATGGAATTATGAGCAGACTGCTGCCATTCCGAGTAATAAGGATGATGAGTACCTTCATGGCATTTTTTACAATTCTCTGCTGACCAGTCTATGGTGTTTCCCCCCCCGCTCAGGTGACCTGAAGCGGCACCATGACAGTTTTCGCACTGGACGTTTTCGAACTTGGCAATCGGCGCTTCGTCATAACCGCTGTTACCCAGTGGCCCTTCGTATCCCACAGTATGACAGGGATTACAGTAGGAAGCAGGATGCCCGCTGTTCTGCAGAGTTGCCCAGGCCGCGGCATGACCGGTTTCCGACCAGGTGATATAAGTACTGGAATGGCAACCCGAACACATTGAAACGCCCACATAATAAGGTGTTTGATAAGGTGCATACATACCAACACCCACGGTATGTAGACCTAATCCAATTAGTTGTCCCCCGACCACATGTACACTTACTTGATAAGCACCAGCATCATCCGGTGCTTTCCAGACAACAGTATCACCAGTGGCACTGTTAAAAGTACCGCCGGTGGCGAACCAGTTATAAACCAGGGTACCGACCTGATAACCGGCCGGTATTGTAATATCCGCTGTGAATGTCACTTTGCCACCCTGAGCTACAGAATCACTTCCACTAACATTAATGATCTGTACAGCGATTGTATCGTGAACGACTTTCTCGACTTCCACGATCTTCTCCTTCTCCGACTCGCAGGATGTCAGCAACATCAATCCCAATAAGGCCACCGGAATGATCAGAGCCAGCGATTTGTGCATAATGGAGTTTTTATGCATACAATTCATCCTCCTTGATTAAAGACCAATTATATGTTTCTGTTCGACAACGGTATAAAGACAGCTGATAAATTAGT
>CAYSHN010000356.1:0-4446 GCA_964430815.1 uncultured Calditrichota bacterium
CAGGACTCCGCATTCGGCCCGATTTTATCAAAAGGCGGCGGCGGTGGCGGATACCATTTAGCAAATCCCGGAAATAATGGAGGTTCTGGAGGAGGAGCCGGTACTAATGGGGTTATCGGAGCCGGCGGGTTAGGAATCGCAGGACAGGGCCGGGACGGCGGAATTTCGAATGGTATTGCCTTGTATGTTGGCGGAGGTGGTGGAGGAAATGGATCTGTTGGTGGTGCGGCTGGATTAAGTATAGGAGGAAATGGCGGAACCGGATATTTCAGCACAATAACCGGAGAAGGCCAGTGGTTTGCCGCTGGAGGTGGTGGCGGTTCGCAGGCGGGAGGAACCGCCGGAACCGGAGGAAGCGGCATTGGAGGGAATGGTGGTGTCGGAGTAGGTGTACCGGGTGCTGGTGTAAATAATACTGGTTCTGGAGGAGGCGGAGGCGGCGGCCTTGTTGTAGGAGGAAAAGGTGGGGCCGGTATCGTAATAATTCGTTATCCATCGGGAGCGCCGTGGCCCGGCTCTGATATTTACGGAGTCCTCACATCTTGCAATTCGATAGGATGGATTCTTGGCATTCCTTATGATCCGAATTATGCCGGGACGATGGTATGGAGAAATGGAACATACCTGTACAATACAACAAACGCATCCCAGGTTGATTTCTGGAACAACCTGTATGAAGGGATGGGTTATACAAGTTCAACAAAAGCGTTTTACCTCAATGGAACGGTAAACAGCACGTGGAAAAATGGAACGGCGCATACATCAATCTGCCATTGCTCGTTCTGCAATGTGCCTGTCTCATCCGGGCCGGCCGGCCCGGTGATGAATCCAAGCCAGCCGCAAACATTATGGGACTGGTTTAAATTAAGACTCAAATGGTGGTTTGAATGAAAATAAAAACTTTAATTCTGGTGCTGGCAATGCTCATGATATTGGTGTTGCCGGTAAATGCGGCCTTAGATGCTGCTGAGGTTGTTTCGATAGTGCCGGCTGCCGGCCCTGTCGCTAATACAACAATCGTCCTTATGAACTGTGTTCATGCGGGCTGTTTCGATCCGAGGGGCTATTGTTGGCCGGTTGAAGCAATGGGAGATTATGAGACGTGTGACTATGCAAATGCCGGGTTCTGGTTCCCAGTCGGTATGGCGCAGGTGGCTGGGGTTGCTCAGGGCTGGGATGGTTTCGGCTGCACTGCTGGTGAATATTATCACACAGGGATTTTCACGGGCGTAACTAATGTCTGCCCGGTATTCCATTCCGTAGCCTCTTGGGAATATGGTGTTCCGCCCGTAGGGAATTATTCTGTCGCTGCGAATGATACTTTTGTTACCACATTGATTCAGGCTGTCGATGGTCAGACATCCGGAGCCATTCACGGATCGAGTATCCAAATTAATGATGTCATGCGGGGAAATTGGGTAAACACTACGAATGAACAGGATGGAACAAGTTCAATATATACAAACACCAGCACGACGATAAACGCGTATGCACAGGCTACTGGATTCAGCGATGCAAGCCGGACCGGATTGCTCCCGGCAAACATCGTTTATGAATTAATATTATGGCCAACATCGATTCCTAATCCCACGCCGAATTACAATCTCAGCAACCTCTTTGTGATTGTCGATGATTATGATACGAAATATCCGATATCCGGTGTTGTGGTACAGGCTACAAACCAGTCCGGGTCCACGCAGTCCGGCACAACTAATGCAGCCGGGACTGTGATGTTCCAGGTAACAAATTTAAGTTTAATCCGGCTCACAGCATCGAAGGCCGGGTATTGGACGGGGACGACTACGATAACGACAACGGCATTCGGACCCGATACGAAACGGATCGAATTATTGAAGGCAACCGTCACGCCAACGATTACACAAACACCGTTGCCCGGTGAACTGACTGTTCGACCGACAATCGATGCAAGAACGGATCTACAGAAAGACCAGGCCATGATGGATCAGGTAAGAGAGTTCGCACCAACTCTAATCTCGTTTGCCTGCATCTTCACGCTTTTGTATATTGCGGGCTGGAAACCATGAAACAAAAGGCAAGAATGGGCATTTGCTTGGCACTTCTCATACTCACGTGTATGATTGTATCCCCTGTTTTTGCCAAGTACACAATAACCGGAGAACCGCTGGGAGGGGATGCGCATCTATCGGAAGGCAAAATAACGGATCTCGTTATTGATGCGTCAGTTGATGGAAATGCGGTACAAAGAATAAGTGTTGATTTAAGCACCGGCTCGGTCATCAATTTTACTTTATGGTATGGAAGCGGTTCAAGTGTTTCCGGGTGGATGGTCTACGCAAACGACGGGTTCTTTACGCAGCATACCGAGGTCGCGTTAAACAAGGTCGTTTCCGGGTATGATTATACCGGACTTCAGGAAATCGGAAAAGTTGATATTGTCGGGTATGCGAGAAATGAGACGAGTTCCGGGGTATATGATACCGGATTCATCGTCTACGACACAACCTTTGGACTCACGGATTTGAATCGGGGGGTTGTATTTTATCCGGTTCCCAGCATTACCGATAACGTCATTTACAAATTCGAACTCCATTCGACCAGACCCGTTAATGTTTTCTGGTACACAAATACCAGGGCGAATGTCGGACGGTCCGTAGGGCATGACCTCATTCAAACCGCACAGGACTGGATAAATTTCGCGTTGGAGCTTGCATCGTTCCTCAAGGATACCGTAGTATCGATATTCACTTGGATAAAATTTTTCTTCTGGGATAATTTGTTGATGACTCTCGCGCTTTATCTCACGCTGACTATGGTATTCGCAGCGAGAGCATCGAGAGGGAACCCGGCGATATTCCTGAGAAGATGGTTCAAAGACCAGGTAGGGTTTTTCAATTTCATCATCGGACTGTGGAGAGTCCTTGTTGAGATAATCGGAACATTCAGGGGGATATTCAGGATATGAAACTACTCGATAGAATAAAGTTCAAACTAGGCGGGCGGGGAATACCGTGTGTCAAACCGCTCGATGTGGCAGTAGACGGGCGGGTCGGAACGATCCGTTTAATGACCGTCAAGGAGCGAGCCAATTCTTTGATAGAGCAGTGGGATGTCAAAGGATGGGAGAAGCGGCCCGATGTCGGAATGATAACCATCATCGATGGGAAGGGGGTTGCACAGCCGGGGTATGTCCTCAATGAATCCGGACAGACCGGGAACCTCTATATCCGGAAATGCATCTATCCCAATTTGGAAGATGTGATCGGGAAGGCCGCGATGGTCGATGACTTGAGTGAAGCACTCGATTTAAACAAAAGCCTCAAGCAAATGGTCATCGGGCTGTTAATCGGTCTCGGAATCGGCGCATTTATTCTGGGACCCATGATCACAAAGATGATGAGCTGATGCAATGCCGGAAGACCTGACAAGACCGGCAAATCTACCGGCAAAGGATCTGCGTGGAGGACTTGGCTGGAAGCCGGCTGAGTACGATGCGGATCTCGCAGCTGCCGCCATGGCAAGCGAGATGGTCAAACGTCTTGGCACACCATCAATCGTTTCCAAGAAGTTCGTGGTATATCATGGGATATGGCAAGGTCTCAATCATACCGATAAGAACGAGACCGGGTACGATGCGTCCTTGAGAATTGCCGTTTATGATCATGTCGCATCCGAGAGCGTCAATGTAAACGGAAAATACTTCGACAGCTTCTGGGCCTTCATGATGAAACCAAAATATATCATTCAGGGAATGCCCACGGGAGGACAGTTTGAGGAAGACAAACCAAGCATCTTTGAAAGGGTAGCAAACTGGATAAGAGGATCGAAACCAACAGGAGAGCAGAAATGACAGAACTGACAATGGGATTAAGAGACATCTGCATGACAGCAGCAGAGCAGCAAAGCCTGGCAAATTATATGAACGCACAGTTACAGCAGGTATCCCTCATCTTTTTGGTGATAGGGTTCTTGGTCGGGCTGCTGGCAGGGGCCGCATATATCTGGATTGACCGGCATTACGGACAGACCGAATGATACAGGTCAATACAAAGGATCTTGCCGGCTTAATTCTCATCGGTCTTCTCCTTTCGGTAGTATGTGCCTTCATGCTATCAGCAGGCTGTATAACAGCAGCAAAGGGCATTGCGAAGGATATTACTGCAAAGCCCGTGCCAACCGAAACAGAGATCCCGATTCCCACCCCAACCGAACCATTAAGGGAATCATCCATCGTTAACGTATCGCAGCCGGCGCTTTATGTCGAGGAAGCGGACGAATATATGTTCCGGACAGCCGGACACTGGCTGGGGGAATGGGTACAATACAAGAGGGATGATGTAGAGGGAAAAAAGGACATTGATTTAAGAGCGACTGTTTATCGCTCGATGTTCCTACCATATTATCAGTATTGGTCGGTAGCGTGGGGACAGTATATGTATCAGGCTCCCGCACACGGAATGAAATACC
>CAYSHN010000357.1:0-4445 GCA_964430815.1 uncultured Calditrichota bacterium
TCCCGGGCATGTGGTATCATACCTATCTCGTTCTCGACCTGAATCATGATCACCGTATGTTCCTGTTGATCGGTTTGACGAAGATGCTTCATGAGTTCAACAAAAGCCCGGGCATCGGCGTCACGATTATTCATATTAAAGGCCGAAAGTATTTCCATCCCTCGCCCCTGTTTGTTCACCGCACGGGGAAAACGCTTTTGATCTGTCTTGACCCACGAGGGAACATAGCAAGACATGCTGTTTTTCCAGCTGCCAAACCACAGCAATACCAGATGTAACTTGTGTTCACGGGCTTTTTTAATGGCACCATCGACCAGGGTAAAATCAAACTTTCCTGGCTGCGGTTCCATTAACTCCCAGTATACCGGTGCCAGTACCGTATTGAGACCAATAGTATCTAGCTTGGGCCAGATCCATTCCATAAATTTTAAATCCGAGGCGTTGGAATTCCCCAATTCACCACCAAGGATTAAGAACGGATTGCCATTAACGATCAATTGCACGCTGCCTGAAGCTTGTTTTTGTAGATACGGAATCTGAGAGGATGTTTGGCCCAGAGCGACACTATTCAAAAACACAAGAAAAATAAATACTAGCACTTGCTTCATATCCTGATTTAAATAAAGTATTTTCTTTTTTGCTCCAACAGTCATTTTACAAATCCTTTCCTGATTTGAAATTTGTTTTTACCGATTACTAATTACCGTTTTTGATTTGCAGAACTTCACAACCGGCCAGCAGCACTGCACCGATTCCATGGATATCGTTCAATGGTGTGGGACGATGATAATAATGAACCAGATCGTCGCCTACTCCGGTCCCGGCACAGACCCCTTCAACCTGGCCATCAGGACGAATCTTTGTCTGCAACCCTTCCCAGCCCCGCTGAGCAATTGAGACATATCTTCGAGTAATATATCCCTTGTTAACCGCACGTGCTACTGCATACGTAAACATGGCAGTCGAAGAAGTTTCAAGGTATGAATCCTCTTTATCCAGCAACTGATGCCATAGTCCATCGCTGCCCTGGTAGCGGGCAACCCCCAGGATATGTCGTTGTAATAAGGCCAGCAGTGCACTGCGCTGTGGATGATCGGCCGGTAATCTGTCCAGCAGTTCAACCTGTGCTAGTAGTGCCCAACCGTTGGCCCGTCCCCAGAAGGCCACACCGGGCCGGTTGATATCCGAATACCAGCAGTGATGCATCAAACCCATATTTTCATTGAACAGGTACTTGTTGAAATTCACGACTTGTCGGGCGGCATCGTCAAAATATTTACGGTCACCCGAGGATTCACCCATTCGAGCCAGGAATGAAATAGCCATGTACAGATCATCCGCCCACAGTGTCCACTGCTGTGGAAAGGAACGGACCAGTGTGCCGTCTTCCAGTCGCTGTTGTTTATTTAACATATGGTTAGCCGCCTGATCGATATAAACACGATAGCGTTCCTGCGGTTGGCGTTTATTCACTTCAATGACACTGCCCCCCATGGCACCGCAGTCATCCAATTCTTCCATTATAAATAACTGTCCGAAGGGGTAGACCCACTTCCCTTCATTTTTATATCTGTGTTCAAAATAACGGTAGTTATCGAAACAAAAAGCAATATTTTTCTCTACAAATTCAATATAGGTAGGTTCATTCCACACTTCTCCCAGCCTGATCATGGCCAGATTAAGCACGCCGTTCCAGTAGCGCCAGTCGTTATAAGGGCTCTCCGGTTGCAGCTGTGCATCTAGAGGAGCCTCGGCCGGCTGAGTGAAATGCTTTCCGCTTTGCTGATCGACAAACTGAAAAGTCGCATTTTGCAGAATTCCGTTTGTTATGGCGCGAAGTTTTTCTTTTGTGATAGAAGCATCCTGAGCCTGAGTAGGTTGCAGGTAAAAACAAATGCTTAAGAGCAGGCCCAAAAATATAGGAAAGTTGCTTCTGCATATTATATATGACCATGATAATCTGCTGCTCATATATTTTCCTTATCTGAATATACTGGACGCAAAAAAAGTTTATTTAAGTGATTAAATAACTATACTATTAAAAGAATAATAATTTTAAGACAAAAGCAAGGAAATATTTATTTTTGATTTAAGGGATGAAAAGTATTAACAATATTTTAAATTCTTTGCGATCTTTGCATATACCATAGCGTCCTTTGCGTTTTGCTTATACCTTAAACAAACGCAAAGGACGCAGTGGTTTACGCTGAGAACGCAAAGATTAATTCTGAAAATATCACCTCAACACCATCATTTTCTTCTGCAGACGTAGTTCATCAGTAATTAACTGATAGAAATATATTCCGGAAGAGACTTGATTATTGCGATCATCTGTGGCATTCCAGACCACCACATGAGGTCCGGCCGTTTGGTACAAATCCACCAGGGTCCGTACTTTTTCACCCAACACGTTATAAATGATTATTGAAACTTTAGCCGGTGCACCGAGGGAATAACGGATTGTGGTGGTGGGATTAAATGGATTCGGATAATTCTGCCCCAGACTGAATTTGAACGGAACGGATTCTGCTGGTTCCTCCAATCCCGTGGCCAGATCAAACCGGCCCACTGCAAATGGACCCAATGCGGTAATCCCACCTCGGGAGACGGTATACGGTTGAGTTATAAATTGCATGGTATAATCACCTGAACCAGCTTCGGTTGTATCGGTCAGATTATAAATCCTGGCATTGGCATTGCGGTCCGATTTGAAAGAAATATTTTCCAGGGTCGTGGACCAACCAAATTGCAGGGTGTAATTTCCTCCGCCGGCGTTGTCCTCGCTCAGGTTCCATTTAACCCGTACACGGGGATAAGTAGCAGAAGTTCCATCGGACATTGCACTGACTCCGATTGTATCAACGGTACCGGTATTAGCAACCCAGACCGGTACATAGACCGTAGTACCCACCGGGAAGAGTTTTTGTTCTGAACCTATCGATGATATTTTTAACGCACCAACACCATTGGTTACCACAAACCGGCTATTCATTGCATTAAGCACAGCATCTGCCGTCAGATCATTATTTTCCAGTTTTAATTTACCGGCGGATAAAGTCAGATCTCCTGTAGTTCGTGAAGCATGCAGTGTGACGCCACCCGAGACGGCAGCGATTAGATTTTCTGGTCCATTGTTCAAAGGAAACTCGGCATCGCTGGTGGTACGAGCCGCTGTACCTGAATACTTAAGCGTCCCGTTGGGACCATACCCCAATACGTTATCTCCCAGTGCCAATGATCCCTTGATCAATTCCATCGTTCCGTTTACGTTTACATCATTAGATAAAGTTACTCCGGCAGTATTGTCACAGGTCAGATTACCTACAGTATCAGGTAGGATAATTCCGGTCACCTGTGCCTGCGTACCATTAAAAGTATAGTTTGCGGCTTTATCCAGCGTGCGGGTACCTGTATTGGCCAGTGTAGAATCAAGACCCGCCGGATTTGCCGTCTGTATTCCAGCACCCATTTTCAGATTGAATATTCCACTGCCCCGCAGAGTATTCATACCCATATTCAGGGTTGTACCGCTATCTATTTCCACCGGAAATCCGCCACCACCAAAGGTCACAGAATTGAAAGCCAGGGTCTGCGTACCGGCATCTTTAGTAAAGACAAACTTAGCGCGGGGGCATGAATTTTGCGTCGTAGCATTGGCCAGAGATACATTACCATTTTTCAGAGTCCATACTGTGATCCCCGTGCCTCCGCTGCCGCCCTGGGAACCCCGGCTGACGGCAAAATTTCCACCGGTTACGTTTATACTTCCATTATGGTTTATCGTGATGGTGGTAGCATCATTATCTGTACCGTTTGAGGAAAATTCTCCACCCGATTGAATGATATCTCCATTCAAGGTTACCGTGGCCGATGTTCCCACTTCCGGTGCACACATATACCATCTCTGGGAACCGGTGTTGATTATGGTAATATCGCCACCAATTGTATTTCCATTCCAGCCCATATTCAGACGCTCCGATTGGTTTGGGCAATTCCAGACAACACTATAAAAATTCTGATTAGAGTTGTCAGGGCTTTCTGTAGTGATGCTATCAAATTGGCAAATAGAATTTGGTCGCCAGATTGCGGTGGGCAGTGATCCGCCATTCTGTTCATGAGCGTAAATCCCGTCGTTGGCGAAAGTAATGGTAGCCGATGATTCCTTACTGATGGACCCGAAATTCATTAAAGTACCCTCGACCATCAAATCCGTTTCGATTCCATCTGTTACACGTAAGGTTCTGCCAGGATCTATCTGCAGTGTTCCTCCGGCAGCCACGGTCAATTGATCAACCGTATCTGCGGAAGATACTGTAATCGTATGTCCATCCAGAATAGTTATGACACCGTCTGCCGAACCGGGAATCTTGGAAGCGGGATTGACCCACTCGGTACCATCGTATTGTTCCCAGGTATTTACATCATCCCAGTTCCCGGACTGATAA
>CAYSHN010000358.1:0-4444 GCA_964430815.1 uncultured Calditrichota bacterium
GGACTTCTCTATGCATTCGGTATTTCAAGCGTGTTCATTGTTCTGTCAAAATCGAGCCACGGAATTGAGATGTTTGACAGGCTCATGGCCTCCGACATTCTGTTTACTCCCTTGAGCGACATTATCGAAACTGCGATCATCTATGCCTCTCTTGGCTTGATTCTCTATTTTCTATATCCACGGACGAAAGGAATATGGCAGGATTTGTTGTTCTTTATATCCTTTGCCGCTACCGTCACAAGTTCCGTACGAATGGCTGGAGTACTCATTGTATTTGCGCTTCTTGTGGCTCCCGCATATATTTCGATCAGGATGAAAAAAGAAAAACTGCTTTTAACTGCGTGGATTATCGGAACGTGCGTAAATTTAGTTTCTATCTTAGTTTCGTACAACTTGGATTTGCCGACAGGATACACGCTTGTCTTTTTCCATGCATTGCTCGCATTGACGGTATCGATCCTGTTTCCGGTCAGACATACATTGGAGGGAAAAAACCATGAATAAAAAAGTACCTTTCTTTAATCTTTAATTTTTTTCCAATCCTGTCAGTACAACATCAATTAGCATCATCTCCGAATCCCCTGTAGTTCTAACCGGGGGCCCCCATAGTTGAATACCGCTGGTGACAAATACATGGGTTTTATTTATTTTTTTATACCCCCAACTCAATTCGTAAATCTTATCCGCAATATAGTTAAAAGGAAATAATTGACCGTTATGCGTATGGCCGGATACCACGATATCAGCACCGGCAGCACTGATATTATGCAAATCCGTAGGTCGATGGTCGAGAACTACTACTGGTAGTTCTTCCGGCAGATTACCCACCAGATCACCAATAGGTTTTCTTTTGTAAAAATGTTGATCATTTCTGCCCACCAGTGCAAATGAATGGTTTATAACAATAGTTGTATCGGTTAAAACCGTAATGTGCGAGTTTTTAAAGAAATCTGTTCTTTCCCCTCCATGATAAAATTCATGATTACCTAATGAAGCATAAACACCATATGTTGTCTGAATTTGGCCGAACTGCCGTTCGAATTCTTCAACCTGTTCATCCTGGCGGTCGCCTTCCAGGATATCACCAGGTATCAACAGGATATCAGCATTTAATGAATTTACCTTGTTGACAAAATCCGGCATGAAGTGTTCAGCGGTCAGTTCGCGCAGATGAAAATCAGAGGCAAGTATAATTCTTAAGTGCTGCAATGCCGATGAACGCCGCGGTATTTCGATCTGATATCTATTTACTTTTATATCCGCATACTTGAACATTCCAAACACAACGATCACAGCAGGGATAATAAACAACGTAAAAAGGGTTCTGATTTTCATCCCGGGAGTTTGTAATTTTTCGGCTGCAATGATTTTTAACAGTCGATTTACTACCAGCAATAGATCGCGACCTAAAACACACAGGAACAGATATAATAAGAAAGGTAATAGCAGATAGCCTAAAAGGAGAAAAGAGTTCCCTAATCCTGATATCCTGGAGTGAGCAAGTGATTCAGTCAATGGAAACAAGAATATTAATGACCAGAAGGCTATGGTGAAGATTACTTTGCTATGCTTATGACTAAAAAGCGCAAGTATTCGGATATATACATATATACCGGGTAATAGATAGATAGCGAAAATGATTATAATAAACATATCCCCTCAGGAATTTTTGATCTCAAACAAAATGATTTTTAAATCTAATGATTCAGATTTTTTTATGCAATCACTGATGTAATGTGAGGTTTAATTTTAGCGGTCCGGACCCCGATTCGTTCGCTGTGCTCACTCTTCGGGGCAGAGGCGTGACTTCCCCCGATTTATCGGGGGACAACTTTCTGCATGTCTTTGGAAAAAAAATAGCCTCCCTCAAGGGAGGCCACTACCTGCGGGGTGGATGGGGGTCCCACAGAACCCTGATGATCGTCACATTTGCCTCGAAACAGCAAGGTCGGTACAGATGACCTGCGAATTGACCCACCCCTAAAATCCCCTCCCTGTTGACGCTTCCTGGCGATTAACAGGGAGGGGATACAGGGGTGGGTTATTTATATCACTACCTCAATAAAACCAGTTTCTTCGTCTCTGTATATGATCCCGCTTCCAAACGATAAAAATATACACCACTTGGCAAACCTGCAGCGTTCCATATAGCCATATGCGACCCGGCATTCTTATTTTCGTTCAACAGTGTGGCTACTTTCTGACCAAGCAAATTATAGATCTCCAAAGTGACAATATTGGAATTTGGAATTTGGAATTTTATCATGGTGCTCGGATTGAACGGATTGGGAAAGTTCTGCTCCATACCAAAGTTTAGCGGAATTACTGAATCGGAAGGTTTTATCACCGGGTCAATGGTATCTCCTTCGGCGCTGAAATAAAACCGTAGTAGCTGGAATAACTTGCCAGTTTCAATGCCGGTAAATTTTAAATAGATATCATGCCGATTGGAGACTGGTACCACTGCAGCAGTAAAGGTTTGAAATGTCGTCCAGGCGCCAGTATTGCTGACGGGACACTCGGCGATTTTAGTTCCAGTATCCAACGAATCGAGCCACACTTCGATACTGCCGCCGGTGGTGGCACAGGAAGCGACGATCTTCAGCGAATCCGGTATCTTGTCATAATCCGCATTACCTCCAAATTCGACACCGGCATACATCACCCAGTCATTCACATGGATGTTATCCAATACATATCCCTTAGCGGCACTGCTGTACATCCTGGAGTTGCCGTACTGGTTGGCATAACATTCGGCTAATATGGCCGAATAAGCATCGCGGTAGATATAAAGGTCGAAATCAGCCGGACTGCCCTTGACATATAATCCCTGCCTGTTGCCAGTAAAGGCATTATAATCTGCTTGCTGAACATCCATGGTGGAAACATTAATGGAACTTCCAACTCGAGTCCAGTAACGGCCGTCGGCGCTGAAATAACCTGTCAGAACATGGTTGGAGCGGAACAGTTTTAACCAGACAACATTACCAATGGTGTTCTCAGCCTCGTAATACGTTTTATCAAAACTGAAACAGATGACTTTTGTACCCGCGGTGTTCATGGAACTGTAAAGTTTGGCATAGAGAGTTTGTAAACCGGTCATAATACGTAGCCCGGCTTCATCTGTGGTTGCCTTAGGGTCAAAATCGAGTTTGGTGATAAGAGCATAGTTATGTTCGGCGTCGCTTTTGATGATTGTACTATGCTGGTTTTTCGGTGATATTCTAATCCAGCCCGGACGATCGGTAAGCGAATAAGGACTGAGCGGAGAATACCCTAGCAGTCTCCATTCAGGATTCAATTTGTCCGAATTGAAAAAGTCCGATTTAGGCACCATCCAGGGGATACCGCTGCTGGGCAATTGGGGGGCAGACCTCGGTTCATTGATCGGAAAATCGGCAACCGGTTTACCGTTAGTGTCATAGCGTACCTGGCTCACCAGGCCCTGACGTCCCAGACCCTGCCATTCACTGATGCCGTAAGATTGATAGATCACCCACCAGGTGCTGTCGTCGGCCATTACGGCAGGTGAACAGTGATTGGGCAAACTGTACAGGGAAGTGCCTTTCTTGGGATCGTCTTCGTTGAAAAAATTCCCCAGGTATTCCCAGGCGGCTTCGTTGTCAGTTAGTGTGACGCTGCGCATAACCCTTTGGGTGGCATAGATGTTAATGGCAAAACTGTAATAATAATAGCCTTTATGTTTCCACATTACCGGACCTTCCGCCCAACTGTAGCGGTATGCAGGTGCCGGATTCAGCCAGTACAAATTATAGATAGCACCGGCAGGTTGTCCGTTTTCTCCCAATTGCACTATCCAGTTATTGGGCTGGCCGTTTTTAACCAGTAGATACCAGCTGCCATCGTCATCAATGAAAATGGAGTTATCCATACCAAAACCCGGAAAAGAATCCGGGTAAGCCGGGCGGGACATCGCCACCGGCGAACCCCAAGGACCTTCAGGACTATCTGCCATAACGAAATACATGGTTCCGGCATGACCGAAGAAATGCCAGTATTTGTTATTATAAAAAACCAGATGGCCTCCCCAGCAACCGGAAGTTGGAGTTGTCCCAAACAGCGACCAGCTATTGCTCACCGGTTGCGAGACCGCCTCCCAGTGAATGAGATCGGTCGAATGGTAAATAATCGGCGTGGTGGCAAATGATGAACCGGTGGTGTAATAGTCATTACCAAATTTTGACAGGGTACAATCAGGATGATCTCCCGGAATGACGGGATTCATATAAGTCGTAAACGACGGCGATTGTCCAAACCCATAACTCCATATTAATAGACTACACCAAAATAGTATATAAAACCTAGGCATAAATTTTCCTCCCCGCAGGATTCAATATCAAAAAACTAATTCAAATATAACACTATTTTATTAAAATTAGTTTTTTTGCAGCTACAAAATTTCTTGTTTGCAGTCGATAGAGAT
>CAYSHN010000359.1:0-4434 GCA_964430815.1 uncultured Calditrichota bacterium
GATGTTATACACTTTTAGTGACACAAATCCGGATTTCGGAATGTCGAATTCGATGGTCGTTGATGGGTTGAAGGGATTGGGGTAATTCTGACGAAGGAGATAATCGGCTGCAATGTTATTTGTATTTCTACCCACGCTTGTAATGATTTCCGACATGGGCCGGAACCATACATTGGAACCGTTAGTTCCTGCAACGAGATTCGTTCCACAAACTGCAAGGGCATTAACACCGTAATCCGATCCTAGGTTCACACCCTTCCATTTACTACCATAATTTTCCATGAAAAAAACGCTTCCGGAATATGACCCTATAAAAAAATTTCCGGGTATAGAAGGATCAGCAGCAAATGAACATATGTATAAATTTGAGAATGCTCCGCTCACAGCAGTCCAGGTAGCTCCTTTGTTGTTGGTGCGAAAAATCCCGGCGGTAGTCCCGGCAAAAAGAGTTTTATCGCAGAAGGCAAGAAGAGTGATTGAGGTGTCTGTTAATCCTGAGTTGACCGCAGTCCAATTTGAACCCTTGTCGGTAGATTTAAACACACCGTTATAGGCTGTCCATGCATAGAAAATATTGGATGAATCGGGATCGGCAATCAGACCGCCGAAAGGTATATCAGGTATCCCATTGCCCACTAGTACCCAATTCGCACCGTCGTCGGTGGAGACAAAAATCTTATTGTCTGCGGTTGAAATATAAAGATTGGTGTCGTTGACCATAAACGAGGTGACATAATAAGGATATTCTGTCGTATCTTCAGGAAGGTTGACAGGGTTCCATTCTTCTCGATCGTTTGTTGAAATGAATAAATCTCCGCTGTATGCAAATAGAGCGGAATCCCTTACGGCTAAACTGGTTACTATTTTACGCGGTAAGCCGGCAGGCAGCCACGATTCACCGTTATCCGTAGAACGAAAAACACCATAACTGGCACCGACAAAGAGATTGGTGTCTTTTCGGGTAAAAGCAAATTCGGATAGAACCGTTCGGCCTGTCATACATGTCCAGCTTGAAGTTTCGTTGGTTGAAAGAAAAATGCCTCCCGAACCGCTGACGAAAATATTACTTTCCTTTATGCCAATAGAGAAAACATTTGTTGGCAGATGCCCACTGATCCAGGTTGAACCATCATCGACGGTAAGAAATAATCCGTCAATCGTCCCTGCATACAAAGTTGAATCGTTGAAAACTAGAGTTTGGATGAGTCTACCTGATAGCCCCGCGGAAATCCAGCTCTCTCCGTTATCAGTGGACAGAAAAATACCCGAAGTAGTACCAGCAAAGAGGTTCATTCCTCTGCATGCTAGACAATTGATCGAAGAAACTGTTAGACCGCTGTCGGCAGATTGCCAGTTAAGACCGTTATCTGTTGAGGAAAAAAGTCCGTTCCCTGTTCCGGCAAAAAGTTTTGTTCCATTAAATAGAAGGCAATTGACTACAGTATCGGTTAATCCCGTGTTCATAGCGGTCCAATTCGAACCGCCGTCCGTGGATAGATAAACTCCGCGGCTAGTACCCGCAAATAAATTGTGTGGCGAATCAGGAATTACTATAATAGATTGTACAGAAGTGGATGTTGGTAGTCCATTATTAGACGGTGACCAGTTTGTCCCGTTGTCACTGGATAGATAGATTCCGGAATAGGTAGCGGCAAAAAGAGTATCTCCCTTCATCGTTAGTGAATTGACCAGGCCGGCCCTTGGGAATATTTTACCGGCAGATATCCACGTTGTGCCGTTATCTGTCGATCGAACGATTTCGTTGACATAGGCAACAACAATATTGTCGCCGTAAACTATAAGAGGGGATCCCGGATTGTAATAGGGTCCGTTAGCTTGCACCCATTGGGCGAACAAAGAATTGGCTATTGCTAATTCCAAACATACAGAGATTTGAATTAAAAGTTTTGTTTTCATGACAGTTCTCCTTTTTCAAAAACCGTTGAGCGACCACTGCAATATCTTTCATAATGAGGGCGCGTCGTGTAGCCACTTGTTATTCGTTCGTTGGCAGCCACCATCAGAGTTCTTGACGCCGACGCAAGACGGCAAATAGCCGTATCGCCATCACTTCAATCCACTGCAGAACAATTGCAAGGAACACCCGCTGAAGAGTACCGTTCGCGGCTGGCACGCGGGCGATCAACCGTGGAACCCCGGGCGGCGCAGGAGATGCAATCGTAAGCCAAAGAACGAGTGTGATCAGACCCGCGGCGGCCGTGATCAGGGAATACAGGCGATACACACGTCCCCAGTTGGGATCAGGAGCCAGCGTCCGCGACACAATGAAGATTCCCGTCAACACTGAGAGGAAGCTGCACGTCGCTACTGCATTGTGCAGGGAACCGACGATGGAAACAAACTCGCCGCCAGGGTCACACGGCAGGAAACCGTATCCTATGTAGGTAACTCCAAAGAATCCAATGAGCGCGGGGCCCAAGACCGATTCTCGACGGGAGTTGATGCCGGCACGTAGAGCTCGAGCGAATGCGATCAGCAGAACACCCGTGACGAAGGAGTTCACGTTTTGGACGACAGCGACGGGTGAATCCACAGTCGCCAGTTCACTGATTGCTTGCGCGGAGTGACTGTAACCGGGGCAAAACATCCCCGCGATGACGACGACTGAAGCGAAAACGATCGGTGCCGCGATCCCACAGAGACTGAACAAAACCATTGTCTTTGTGTTCATCTCTTGTTGCTCCTTTCGTCTGATAATCTTTGTGGCTGCCAATGACGTATAACTCCCTCTAAAACACATAGTTGTGCTTTTTCGCTATTGGTATCATTTGTTAGACGCATGTTAAGGCGTTTTTGCATCTCTTAGTTTGAGTGCTCTGTCTAATGGACTTATAATATTTTCAATCGATTTCTTACTTACGTGAGTATATATCTATGTCGTCTTTGAACTGGTATGCCCCTTACCTTATCCCATATATTTATAATGATTAAAAACATCGTCTATATAGTAATTTGGTGTCATTTACTATCACTTTTGTTGCATTTTTCGGGCTTATGGCTGACTTTGTATATTAATTCCAATTGTTTAATGTCACTATACGACAATATTGATAATCAATTTATAATAAACATAATCCGCTGTAAGGAACTTCATTTTCAATCCTTACCCAATTCTCAAAAAAAATATATTTCTAATACAATAAATGGATGGATACCAGCGGAAGATGAATAGTTAATAGAATTTAGTGTTGCTATCAGAGAAATGCTGGATTAACGGTAATAATTTACCTTTCAAATAAGTTAAAACAATATATATTACTTAGGTGTAACAGTTTACTTCATAAAAACAAGTTTCTTCGTTTCCTGATACCCTTTCGTCATCAATTTATAGAAGTACAGTCCACTGGATAGATTTTCTGGTTTCCATTCAACTTTATGATTGCCCGATGATAATTCTTTATTGATTAATGTCGTGATTTCTTGTCCCATTATGTCATAGACTTTTAGTGAGACAAACCTAGATGTCGGAATATGAAATTCGATGGTCGTGGAATGATTGAAGGGGTTGGGATAATTTTGTCCGAGATTAAAATTTGCCTGTACGGCTGGTTTTGATTTGGTTATTATAAAGGTATTGAAAGAATTCGCCGGCATACTCGGCTTGATCTTATGGTCTCCAAATTTTATAGCCACGGCCAAATCTATATTATTTTTATTCTGAACTACCAAGACCAATTCTCCATCTGGATTCTTATAAGCAACTATATCGCTATAATTGCCTCCAGTATAAATTCGATAGGCACCCGGTTCAATATAATAACTGAAGTGTTTCACACAATAAAATTGTGGATTATAAGTAACGGCCTGGGTATTCTTATCTACTGAAATCATCGAATTCTGCGCCCATCCCCAGGAACTGAGTCCGGTTTGATCGAGAACCATGTTCCATTGCATATAGGAATTTGCCCAGCCTTCAAAGTATATTTTCATCAGATCAAATGTATATTGTGCATAATTCCAGTCATTTTCATGCCCTCCGCATTCAGTTTCTGTTTGCATCAACCGTTTATCAGGATACCTGTCATGACAGTCTTGAATGGCGTACTTGCCATCCCATTGGAATCCAACACCCGTAATATAAGAATTTGCGATATTATCATATAAAACGACAACAGCTGTATTAATGTACATTATTGTCCCCAACCAGATTTCAGCATTTATTTTGTCATTATGAAATTTCGGCCCCAGATAGTTTTTAATAAAGTCTCTCAGTTCTGAGTCATTCCATATACAGGTTGGGTAGTTGCTCTCAATGTTCGGTTCATTCTGGACGTGCAGCGCATAGAAATTAAGCTCCTCCGTCTGATAAGCCTGAACGGCTTTCTCCAGATATAAGGCATAGGCGGTCAGGTTCTCGGATGTCTGTATCATTGATCCCCCGTTATAGGCTCCATTGGTTTTCATCCATGCCGG
>CAYSHN010000360.1:0-4429 GCA_964430815.1 uncultured Calditrichota bacterium
CATACAATAACCGTGTCTAGAAATTTTTACCATCAACTCTTCCGACAGCGATTTTTACGGTCAATACGAATACCGGCACAGCCCCGCTTGCAGTAACTTTCACCGACACTTCTACAGGTATTGGCATCACTGCATGGAACTGGAGTTTCGATGATGGAACTTGGGAAAATAACACATTAAGCTCCAACCCCGTCCATACCTATGCAGCCGGTACATGGTATCCGACACTCACTGTGACGAATGCTTCTGGAAGCAACACTTCCTCCATTACCCCGGCAAGGACAATTACTGTAATCCCTGTAAATCCCACAGGGTCAACCAAGATAGGGATCTACCAGAATGGTGCCTGGTATCTGGACAATGATGGTTCCGGATCATGGAATACCGGGGACAAGGCATATTATTTTGGAGCGCCCGGGTGGATCCCGATTGTTGGCGACTGGAACGCGACCGGAAAATCCAATATCGGAGTCACCAATGGACAGCAGTGGTATCTGGACTGGAATGGCAACGGAGCCTGGGACGGAGCTGACAAGGCATATTCCTTCGGAGCACCTGGATGGATAAATGTCACTGGTGACTGGAATCATAACGGCAAAACTGAGATCGGGGTCACCAACGGACAGCAATGGTATCTTGACATGAACAGCAACGGAGCATGGGATAACGGTATAGATTCAGCATATAATTTCGGAGCTCCAGGCTGGATACCCATCGTAGGTGACTGGAATGCGACCGGGAGCTCATATATCGGAGTTACGAACGGACAACAATGGTATCTGGACTGGAATGGTAACGGAGCATGGGATTGGGCTGCGGACAAAGCGTATAACTTTGGAGCACCGGGTTGGACACCCATAATTGGCGACTGGAATGCGACCGGAAAATCCTATATCGGAGTTACGAACGGACAACAGTGGTACCTGGACTGGAACGGGAATGGCATTTGGGATGCCGGTACAGATAAAGCGTATTCCTTCGGAGCGCCCGGTTGGATCCCAAAAGTAGGCGACTGGAACGGAGATGAAAAAAAAAAGTCGAAATAGGAGTCACAAACGGACAACAGTGGTACCTGGATTCTAACGGGAACGGTGCTTGGAATAATGGTGTAGATTATACGTATTCCTTCGGAGCGCCCGGATGGACTTCGATTGTTGGGAAATGGAGTTAAATAACAATAATTAGTCTTTTTTACAAAAGCGTATATTCAGTTTATTTAACGTAATTAAAATATTAAGGTCATATTCGCGTTCAGTTGGCCGATTGCATGGGTGCAGGTATTTCAATCTGGCAACATTAACCTACAGACCGGGCAGTACTGCCACGGGATTGCATGCTATGATTGCACTTTGTCTTTTATCATCTATGGTTTTTCCCTGATTATTAAATCCGGACATTGTACCTTCAAGATCCTGATCACGTCGTCATAAGTAAGGGTTTCCATTTTCAGGAGTTCACCCGCGATCACTTCTATGGGTTTCCAGTTCTGGTCCACCAGCAGCCGGGTTTTGTTCTCAATCTCATCCCATATCTGTTTCTTGTAGGAAGATTCGCCATAGATTTTAGAGAGAAATTCAACCCAGTTATCAATAAAATTGTTGGCAGTGGCAATATCGGTACTATTATTATCGAACAGGTATGGGTTCTCCCACGGGTCACACCCGATCATCTTTGCTGATGCAACAATACCCGCAAGTTGTACAACCGCAAGATCGCATGCCCTGCCTTTAGTGTTGCCGTAAACTACCCCGTCATACCCCTCGAATTCATCGGGTTTAATGGTGACAAACTTAAAACGGTAGCCAAATAATAAGTCGGCAATGACATGCCCGGACTCATGGTATGCAGTATGCCTTCGGAAAATTTCTGGCTGTTGGATCTCCATGTCGAATCACGGTTCCGGTGCTATTAACCCGCACTCTATACACTGCCAACCTACAGGCACCCACCGCCCGGCATCGCGTTTATAGATCCGCTGCATCTTTGCACCGCATTTTGGGTGCTGACATTTTGGGTGTTTTGTGTCTGACATGTAAGATGTATATAACTTTAAAAAAATAAAGGTTATCCGGGAAAGCAGCGAGCTTATTTTCCCGCTCTTTTTTTGCCTACGTGGTTTTTTTAGGTAAGAAGAAAAGAGAGCCCGATCGAGTTTTTGGATCTGATTTATGTGCGTTTTCAGGTGTGATGGCAAAAATACCACTTAATCTGTGTTTTAAGTGGTATTTATTTAAAAAAAACCCTATACTACCGGAAAATCCTGTTATCAAGAGATACTTTTTTGCTGGTAACTGATTCCTGAATTATCTTTTGGCATAGCCTCTTTTACGTGAATTCCTGGTATGAGGCCCAGACTACGCCGTATTTGTCCGGTATGACCATTTTTTCGGCGTGAACACACCTCAAACCATCGATCGGTTGCCCTGCTATTACGATGGCAATTGAATCGGACCGCATCAGGTCTCTTTTTTTAAAGATTATTCGTACTACTGCCGTGAAAAATAGCAGGTTCGTACCTGTACTCTTTTCATAAAAAATGTGTTAATTGCTGCATACCGTGGGGGTTTTACCATAACCCCCAGGTTAGATCATTTAATGAAATACATTATTGTAATTCATTATAGGATAGTATTAAAAACTCTTATTAATAATATGCATTAAAGAACCTCGGGATGTGAAAGTTGTGGAGTGCGCTATAAAACATTCCCGAATATCCGGGAGATATGGTGGTAATACGAGTGATCGGGAATCTGCCTACTCCCATGTAATTGGAGTTCTCCTGCTCATTACCATCGTGATGATTATGGGCGGTATTCTAAGCCTTGTTCTCATCGCATCTCCGCTGCCGGAAAAGGTTCCGATGGCGTATCTGGGTATATCCCAATCCGATAGCAGTGTTGAGGTTTATAATAAAGCCGGGGATACGCTCACCAGCGATTCGATTTCAATAGTGGTCGATGGGGTAGACAGAACCGGTGAGTTTCGGACACAGGACAATAACCCGGGTTGGGAAACATTGAAAGCCGGTGAACATCTTTCCTATAAAAGTCCGATAAAAACAGAATCTGTCAGGGTCGTTTACACTGGCAATTCAGGCCACTATCTTATGGCCTCCTCAGAATCCGAAATAATTACGCCAATAGCTATCGTTCCAACCCTGACACCTCCGGTAACACCGACACCTGTCATGGCGCCAGCAGTAATGCGAATTATGCCAAGTGCAGGGTACAATAACACCGTGATCAATAATATAAACCTGACCGGGACTGCCTTCGCACAGGGAGCCTTAATTAAGCTCAATGCTACGGGATTTGACGATATTCCAGCAATGAATGTCACTGTTGTCAGCGAGGCGCAGATTACCTGCTCCTTCAACCTGACAGAAGTACCAGCAGGTATCCGGAATGTTGTTGTAACGAATGCTGACGGCAAAGAAGGCATGCTGAGCAATGGTTTTTCTGTTGATCAGGCAGGAACCTCGTCAATCGTAAATTTTGAAGCAAACCACACGAGCGGAGCTGCCCCGTTCACCGTAATGTTTAATGATACTTCACCGGGATCAGCTTCAACATGGGTTTGGACATTTGGTGATGGGAGCAGTTCCACTCTGCAAAATGCTTCCCACCAGTACACCAATCCCGGGACCTATACCGTCAACCTGACCGTGACCAATGAGGATGGACGTGCCAGCAGGATCAAAACGAATTATATTAAGGTTACCTCCCAGAATAAAGTTACTTCCCAGAGTCTGGTAGCCAACTTTACCAGTAATGTTACGCAAACAGCGGTGAATGGATTTGTACAATTCTATGATACCAGCACGAATAATCCGACGCAATGGCGGTGGACATTTGGGGATGATCTGTTTTATGAGACTCATCAAAATCCCATTCATCGATATATCAATCCGGGGATTTACTCAGTTCAGCTCACCGTTACCAATGCTGAGGGGACTGACAGCGAAACCAGAACAGATTATATCCAGGTCATAAAGGTCAACCACACCCCGGTACTAGCTCAAATCACCAGTCAGACAGGTATAATCGGTATACCACTCACATTCACAATAACTGCATGGGATCCGGATAACGACATTCTCACGTATTCAGCAATTGGTCTTCCCGACGGTGCTACCTTCACTCCTGTAACAAGAATGTTTGCATGGACCCCAATGGAAGGTTCGGCAGGGAACTATACGGTCACATTCAGAGTCTCTGATGGAGAACTCACGGACAATGAAACCTGTAAAATCATCGTGAATTCAAGAACTGCAATTCCCCCGACCGCACAATTCACCGCCAATACTACGCAGGGCCAGAATCCGTTGACCGTGCAGTTCACCGACCAATCTGTTTCAGCAGGTACGACATCGTATAAATGGGACATCAACAATGAAGGGGTTGTAGATTACACTGCACGAAACCCCAAA
>CAYSHN010000361.1:0-4406 GCA_964430815.1 uncultured Calditrichota bacterium
TGATAAAAGCAAAACGTTTATCAGGTTCGAAAATGATGCGGACGCCTCTGCGCTTGGAGAATTATGGTATGGTAAGGGTGAGATTCAAACCTATTCAAATTTCGTTTTTGTTTCTGTCGGCGCCGGTATCGGAACGGGAATTGTGATTGATAATAAGGTGATTGAAGGTATTTCCTATGCGGCCGGTGAATTTGGACATATGAACCTGCATGAGAATGGTCTTAATTGTGTCTGCGGTGATAAGGGATGCTGGGAGGCATATGCTTCTGACAAAGCGACTTTAAAAAGATATCTGGGCAGGATAAAAATTAGCAAGACAGCAAAGCAGCGGATTTTAATTGATGATGTCTGTAATGCGGCTAACGAAGGAGTAAGTGAAGCTGTTACGGTGATTAAAGAGACCGGCAGGTATTTGGGTGAGGGTATAGCGAACATTTTAAGAGCGTTGGACCCACCGGTAATTGTTATCGGCGGACGTATTTTACAGGTATGGAGCATAATTTATCCGGAAATTTTGAAAGGTCTATCGAAACACAGTTTTTTCGGTCTGGAAAAAAAGGTTAAAATTCTACCGTCATCCCTTGCGGAGCGTCCGAGACTTATTGGCTCCGCCACTATGGCTTTAAATGAAATTTTTCGGGATTACCGAATTACCAGATAATTTTTTATTTTTATTTAGTTGTTTTAAACAACCAACTAATCAGGACTGTCTGATTAAATGAGCAAACGTGACTTTTATATAGGTATTGATATTGGCGGGACAAATACCATGTTAGGGCTGGTTAGCAACGAAGGTGAAATTCTCAAAAACCATTCTTTTTCAACTTTCGCCAATCAGCCAATTAACATCTTCCTCTCTAACCTGGAAAAAATAATTTTACCAATCATTAATGAAATGAATCAGGTTAGAGGTATTGGCGTCGGAATGCCCGGCGTCAATTCTAAAACTGGTTTAATTAACAACTCCGTTAACTTCAGCTGGGGTAACATTGATCTGTGCAGTGAATTAAAAAATAAGTTTCAATTACCGGTTTCCATTATTAATGATGCAAAAGCTGCGGCTCTCGGTGAGATGGCCTTCGGAAAAGCCAGAGATTTGAAAAATTTTATCATGATAACTCTGGGCACGGGACTGGGTAGTTGTTTTGTGTTTAATCGACAGGTAATAAATGGATTTAATGGTATGGCCAGTGAACTAGGACATACAAAAATCGCCAGGGAAAACCGTCGCTGTGAATGCGGAAAACTGGGTTGCCTGGAAACATTCGCCTCAGCCGGTGGTGTCTGCCGGTCTGTATTTGAAATAATTTGTTCCGATAAGAAAAAAACTCCTTTGATGAATTACAGTTTTAACGAGCTGACAGCAGAGATCGTTACCAAATATGCTGTCAAAGGTGATGAAACTGCCTTAAAAGCATACGAAAAAACCGGTACGGTTTTAGGCGCAAAATTAGCCGATTTTATAAATGTCTTTAATCCCGAAGCTGTTTTGTTTTCTGGCGGATTGGTTGCCGCTGGAAAATATTTGTTTGAACCTCTGGAAAAAGCTCTTGATGAAAATCTACTTATTACGCATAAAAGCAAAACGCAAATCCGGATATCTGATCCGAATGTGAATTATGCGGTGCTTGGCGCCGCAGCCTTACTTATGAATCAGCAGGAAATGTAATGACCAGTTTGAATCATACTGTGAGGGAAACAGTTTCCTCCGTCGAAATGATGGCATTAAAATATAACAATCAAAAATTTTGCTATCCGCCGACCGAAAAATTGAAAACAATTGTTGTGGAAAATTTCCCAGCACTTGGTAAACTGACGGCTTTGCGATTTATCGAATGGGCCCAGAAAAATCAGGATTGGACGATATCTCTGCCAACCGGGAAAACCCCGGAATATTTTATTAAATGGGTTTGCTTTCTGCTTGATAAATGGAATACTCAGGAAGTTAGAACAATTTTGGAGGATAACCAGCTTGATCCTGCCCTTAAACCTGATATGTGGAGTTTTCATTTTATTCAAATCGATGAATTCTATCCTATCAATTCTAACCAGCATAATAGTTTTTATTATTATGTAAATAAATTCTATATAGACGGATTTGGTTTAGACAGAAAAAAGGCCTTACTGATTAAAGCGGACGAAATAGGCGTGAATAAACCGGACACCCTTGAAAATATCTGGCCCGGAAGTATGGTCAATCTATCATTACGAATAAAACCTCCGAAAAATCCGCTGGAGGAGAATCAAAAACGCGTTTTAGACGCCGTGGATCAGTTTTGCTCGGATTATGAGGAAAAGATAAGGAGCCTGGGTGGTATCGGTTTCTTTTTGGGTGGTATTGGTCCGGATGGTCATATTGGTTTTAATGTCAGAGGTGCGGATCGTTTTTCGACTACCAGATTGACCGAAACCAATTATGAAACACAAGCAGCCGCGGCAATGGATCTCGGTGGCATCGAAATATCAAGAAACCGCTTGGTGATTACAATCGGACTGCAAACCATTGCCTATTCAGCGGAAACAACGGCTATCATCATTGCTGCGGGTGAAACCAAAGCCGAAATCGTAAAGCAGGCTATTGAATCGGAGAAATCCAATCAGGTCCCGGCATCCATTCTTGGCGATTTGAAGAATGCGGCTTTTTATATAACCCAGGGGGCAGCAAAACTGTTGACCGAACGCACGCATCTGGCACTGGAAAACTCGGATAAGATCAGGGATTTCGATAAAATGCATTTTATAACCAATATAGCCTTGAAGTGTAATAAAAAAATCGTCAGTCTGAAGAAGCAAGATCTGAGAGAAACCCGTTCCGGTAACCTGTTTTTACAAAAGCTGGATGAAAATTTTAACGATTTAATTAAGAAAGTTGAAAAAGAATATAAGAACCGTATTATAAAAGCGCTTGATCCGGTAAAAAATGAGATATTTTTACACACGGCACCGCATCAAGATGATATTATGCTGGGATACTTACCATACCTTTTTCGTCTATTGCGCGAACAGTCGAATGATCATTTCTTCAATTATTTAACAAGTGGATTTAATGCGGTTACCAATACGTATATGTTGAAACAGACGCGTAATGCGATAAAATTTCTGAATACGCCTGAATTTCAGATGCTAGTTAAATCAAACTATTTTCAACCTGATAACATTGTCTTTAAAAACAGGGATGTTTACCAGTATCTGGATGGTCTGGCAGCAAATGACCGCTATGCTATGGATGAGGGTGCAGCGCGAAGATTTCTGCGGAATTTAAAGTATATTTATAATATAGAAGACCCAGATAATTTCTCACAAAAACTTGAATTTCTCAGCGACTATTTTATTTCGCAATACCCGGGCAAAAAAGATATCCCCGATATTCAGAGTCTGAAAGGGATGATACGTGAATGGGAAGCTGATATTGAGTGGGGTTATTTTGGCTTTGGCGCGGACGCTGTCATTCATTCCCGCTTAGGTTTTTATAAGGGCGATATCTTTACCGAAGAGCCGGAGATCAACCGTGACATTCTGCCCATTATTGAAACTCTTAAAAAAGTAAATCCTACCATCATTACCGTGGCGCTCGATCCGGAAGGAAGCGGTCCTGATACACACTATAAGGTATTACAAGCAATCGCAGCAGCCCTGAAAATTTATCAAAAAGAAGTTCCGGGCAAAGATAAAATAAAAGTATGGGGATACCGCAATGTCTGGTATCGTTTTCACCCTGCTGAAGCAAATCTGTTTGTACCCGTTACGTTTAACGGAATGGCCATTTTGAGAGATTCTTTTATGAATTCTTTTGTCTCACAAGCGGAAGCTTCCTTCCCAAGTTATGAATATGACGGACCCTTTTCAGAATTGGCCAGGCATATACATGTGAAACAATATCAATATATGAAAACTGTTTTAGGCAGAGATTTTTTTTATCAGAATAAAGATTCGCGAATCCGTTCCGTACGCGGCCTGGTATATTTAAAGATTATGGATCTCGAAGAATTTTATCAACGCGCACGTGAATTAAAGAAAAGCATCGAACTTTAATAGTTATAAAACGGTCTGCAGCAGAAATGTCAAACGGCGTGGTTTGGAATAAATGTTCAACACAACCCCAGGATTAATAGCGAGAGAAATATGAACCGTCTGCAATTACTGGATTTCATTATTATAGCAGTATTTTTTATACTAACTATTACCATAACCTTATACTATTCCAAAAAAGCCGGTAAAAATAGGGAATCTTTCTTCCTGTCCGGACGGAATTTGCCCTGGTATATTGCCGGAACTGCGATGGTTGCCACTACTTTTGCCGCCGATACACCTCTGGCTGTGACCGAGCTGGTTGCAAAAAATGGGATTGCCGGAAACTGGCTGTGGTGGAATCTGGCCATAGGCGGGATACTGACCGTCTTCTTTTT
>CAYSHN010000362.1:0-4398 GCA_964430815.1 uncultured Calditrichota bacterium
TCATGAAAATAAAGAACATAAAAAACATTAAGATAGAGAACGCCGCTAAGGAAATTAGCAAGAAAGTAGCACCTTTGAATGATAAGGACTACGATAACCTTGAGCGGATATATAAGAAAATGGTCAATTTTGAAGAACATCCCAAATTTGATGAGGATACTGATGTAATAGTCGGGAAATTACCCGATAACCTTAAGGTCGAAAAAGGTACTACGACCGATTCCTATAAGGTAAATGTGGTTATCCAAGTGGATAAAGTGGATAAATGGACTAACTTTTGGACCGATAAGACCGAAGCCGAACAATTATCTAAATATGCCGGATGTGTTATCGTGGTAGTCGGTAAATTGGTGGAATCCCAAGCGAAAGAACCGAACGAAGATGGGGTTAGAAAGATGTTTACGAACATTAAGAAATATAGAGGTTGTTTACTACCCGCTGAACAGCCAGTCGCCCCATCAAAAGAAGCAGCACCAAAGAGCGATGAGTTCGATGAGCAAGAAGACAACAACAGCCCCGTCTAAACCCGAAGTTAAACCCGAAGTTAAAAAACAAGCCGTATCCGATGACTTCTATGATGCCGATATTCAAGTATTGGTTGGTGAAGCGGGTACTGGCAAATCTTTTTTTGCCATGCACCATCCAAACATGAAAGAAGGCATTTATCTTGACTTAGAGGACCGATATCGAAAGCAATTGAAACACCATCCCGAAATTGATCTTAGGGAATGCCCTAAAAAAACCGATGGCGATTACGATCTGGAAAAATTAACATTAGGTATGTTTGTTGTATGCTTAAAATATGATAAAACTGGGGATAATGATTACATTAAGACGTTTGAAACGACCGAAAACATCACTTATTTTGTCTTAAAGAAATTTGTTGGCAAAATCAAATTATTAGTGTTTGATTCGGTTGAGGACCTTCGAATGATGGCAAAAGACAAATACGAAGAAGAAAAACGGATTGCTAAAAAAGGAGATTATACTGCCTACGGAGTACAAGCTTGGGGTAATATCAATAATATGGTCCGTAAAATAATATATCGAAGTTTCAATCATGCCAAAATTTATGGATTAAAGGTAATTATGACATGTCATTTCGAGCCAGTCTACGAAAACGAAAAACTCACTAATAGAGTTAAAGTTCCTCTGAAACCATTTATCATGAATCGGGTTGATGAGGTACTCGGGTTTTATCGAAATGGAAAAAGTTTTTCAGTAATCCGGGGTAAATCCCCAAAAGGACCCAGTGATAGAATGAACTGGACCATAGGAGAGGATATAGTTGCCGAAGAAGAAGAAAACAACGGAGAATCCGAATCAGATGAGTGAATCCAATCGGGTTAAGATTCAATTCTACATGAGCCAAGATATATTGGACATTTGGAATAAAGTTTGGCGGCAGCCGAAATATCTCAATCAGCAAGACGCTTTTCGATCAATTGTGAGAGAAATGGCACAAAAGGACGGATTATTATGAGCATAAAGCAGCAATTAGATGATTACCTCAATAAGCGGTTTAATGTGCATATTGAACGGGAAAAAGGTGCTTTTGGATGTTCGGATATCGGCTGGTGTATGAAGAAAGTATTTTATAGACGAAAATATGAGCAATTACAAACAAGAAACCCAGTCATGATAATGGGTTCTATTTATCATGATATTTTGTTACCAGAACTGGTGCATAAAGTCTATAAATTTAACCGGAGAAACCCGAAAGAGAAGCCGATATTTGATGCCGTATGTAAATTTGATGCCGATGGAAAATTCAAGATAGAGGGTCATCCCGATGTTATTCTACCCAATACCGATTGTGTTGTTGAATTTAAGACTACATATAGCGAAAGAATATATGAAGTTGGAGAATTCATTACCGATACCTATATCATGCAAGTGAATGCCTATGCGTGTATGATGCAGAAACACAACTGGCAAATTTGGATTCTATCAACTGAATCACCGATAGAATTGGGAATGATAACACAATTTGAAGGCAAAGCGGACCTTAAATTATTTGACGAGTTTTTAGAACGTTGCGACTTCATAAACCAAGCTTTGGATAACCCAGAAATTGAACTCTCAGGACCCGAACAAGAATTCGAATGTAAAAAATGCGACTTTGTAACTATTTGCGACAAATGGAGAGATAATATTAAGACAACTATCGAATCATTGGATAAACATACATCTAAAAAAGATTTTGGAGAATTATCAATAGCAATTGATATTCTCAGCGACCATAAATATATAAAATATAGTCGTGAAGATAAGAAATATGAATTAACCGATAGAGGTAAAGAAATATGGCAGAAAACCCAACAAATATTAGCCCCGACCCCTTAATGACTTCAATTGAGGATTTATTAATTCGGGATAAGATTCCAGAGAATTTTAAAGACGTATATAAAATCTGTTGTGTACTGGGAATAGTATTCAGAGATTTCCGAATCGGAGAGAACATGAGTAGTGTTGCGGTTCTAATCCAACGCACATTTAGCTACTACGACTTCAAACAAGACGAAATGACCCCCCAAATAACAGATTTACTCAATAAAACGAATCAACTGATAGCAGAATCCCAAGCCAATAAGGAATCGACCAAAAATGAGAGTCAAGATCAAGGGAAACCGAAAAAAATCAAGAAGTAGTTATGGGGATTGGTATTACGTTATTGTTCGATTGGATAGACGTAATACGGACCCCGATGCCTTAACTGATGAAATTTGGGCATTTATTAACGAAGATTGGTTTCAAGAACCGATTGACCTTGAGTTTGAAGGTGAATTACAAGAATTGTGTCCGACATTGCCGCTTTCTAAGGTCCGATGGTATCAGTACATCGGGCGGGACCAATACGGACCAATTTAATATTTTTTTCATGATGCGGAAAGGTTCTCTCACTAATATATGTTAGGCAGTGTCCAATTTCAAAACAAGAGTCGGATTGAACCCATAATCCTATGAAAGAGTCATACTTGAACTCAAGAGGAGATCGAAACGGACGATGGGTACGCCTTCCGATACATATATTCAAATAGCCAAAGTACCGCTATTAGAACCCCGTTTAGTCGTGAAGAATAGAGGTGATAAGTATGGTAGTAGTATGTTGTCATGCGTTTATGAAGAAAATTCAAAGCGGAATAACAGTTATCCAATATGTTAAAGATAAACCCTATGCAGCGGCACGGGGTGATGTATTTTTGTGTAAAGAATGTAATAATGAAGTAATTTCTGATTTGTCGGTATTTACAAACGACCCCGAATACGTAAAACGGGAAATAAGGAATCCGAATAATATTTTATGGAGAGTTGATGACGATTGAAGAAGCCAGTAACATTTGAAGAGTTATTGGAATTAGTGAATCCTTTGGATTTAGATGAAATATTTAGTTTTTCGGGTAGAAATGACCATTCAGATACAAAGTATTATGATCTACGTCAAAAATATTCTCTTAAAATTTTAGAGAGTATGAAAATGAATTGGTCAGAAACACCAAATTGGAGACATCCGCATCTATATACTTTCTTTGAAGATTCAATAGAAGATTTTTATGAAACTCTGATTAGATGTATTCAAGATTTTTACTGGTGGGGTCATAAATTTCATCATATATATAGTAATGTCTATAAACGGGTAATGAATGCATTGGAAATCAAGATTGAAGAAATTAATAAATGGAGTGTTGAAGATGAACGAAACAAAATATGAAGAACTTATGTTAGAAAAACAAACCGAAATAAATAATCTCAAAGATGAGATTAATGTTTGTGAAGAAACGATTAAGGACCTAACTATTTTTTTGAAAAGGTCAAATGAGAATAATTTATGGTATTTTGCTCACCCATATAGCAAAAATCCCGAAGAGAATTATGGGAAATGTATCATACGGACTAATTATTTATTGGGATTGGGTTTAAAGATATATTCCCCGATAGCAATGACCCATCCATTACATAAAGCCAAAGATAGACCTTATGATTTTTGGATTAATTTGGATGAATGTTTTATGGGTAAATGCTACGGATTGATACTCGTTAAAGACCAATGGCAGCAATCTAAGGGATGTTGTATTGAAGAAGAGTATTTTAGGAACCATGATAAGCCGATTATTGAGATAGAATTTAAGGGGTAATGAGTATGCCGGTATTGAATGAAAAAACATCAAAGCCGTTTTATGATAAATGCAGCACTAAAAGATGCAAGTGGTGTAATGCTGAATTGCCGAATGTAATTGAGTATTATGATCATGACGGGGGCTGGAAAGTCGATGGATTTACTGAAAGACAATGGTTATTTATTGTATGTCCGAATTGTAAATATGAATGGTCACTCTGGAAACTTGGATGTGACAAAAATTAGTCGGGGGATAATGGAAATGGAAAGCGGTCAAGTTA
>CAYSHN010000363.1:0-4383 GCA_964430815.1 uncultured Calditrichota bacterium
TTTTGGTGGCCAGACGGTTTTTCACCTGCACTTGCATTTGCTGGGCGGCAGAAGCCTGATGTGGCCTCCAGGATGATGAGGTGATAAAACAATGCATTTCCCCTCGACTCCGCTCGGGGAACAGAACATTTCAACCTGGATAATATCATAAAAGATACAACCATGAACTCGAATTCTTATGATCTGATAATTGTCGGCGCGGGACCGGCGGGATGCGCAGCTGCCCTGTATGCCGCCCGGGCTGGTTTAAAAACATTAGTAGTGGAAAAGGAAAAATTTCCGCGCGATAAGATCTGCGGGGATGCTCTGTCTGGTAAATCGATCACCATCCTGCGGGATCTGAATTTGCTGGAAAAAGTCTCTGCCTTGCCCGGTGCCGCCATCAATACCATCACCTTCAGCAGCCCTGATCATACCACTTTCAGTATCAACCTTAATCACACCGGATTGAAAAATACAACCAAAGGATTTGTCGTCCGCCGTAAAGTATTCGACGATTTCCTATACCGGGAGGTGCAGGGTAAAAAGGTGGAGTGCCGCGAGGGATTTAACGTTACCGATCTGCTGATGGAGAATGGCTACGTGCAAGGGATCCGTGGTGTACAGGACAGCAGCAATGAAATCCTGGAGTACCGCAGTAAAATAGTTCTGGGGGCGGATGGGTATAAATCAATCGTCGCTCAAAAAACAGGTTTGTACCACCAGGACCCTGAACACTGGGTGGTGGCTCTACGCTGCTACTATAAAAACGTAAAAGATCTTAGCGATCAGATCGAATTGCATTTTATTGAAGAAGTTATCCCAGGCTATTTCTGGATCTTCCCGGTTGATAATGGATATGCCAATGTCGGCATTGGTATGCTACATTCTGCTATAAAAAAACAAAAAGCCGATTTAAAGTGGATGCTGCAGCAGGCGATTGACAGTGCGCATTTTAAAGACCGTTTTGCCTCAGCGGAAGAAATGGAAAAACCGGCAGGATGGAATTTACCCGTAGGCAGTTTGCACCGCTGGAATTACGGTTCTGGATTTCTACTGCTGGGGGATGCCGCAGGATTGATCGATCCATTTACCGGTGAGGGTATCGGCAATTCTTTATATTCCGGAAAATATGCCATTGAAACGGTCCAGGCTGCTTTAAAATGTGGTGATTTCAGTGAAAAATTTTTGTCTCGCTACGACCGGGAATTATGGCAGGTTATTGGTCCTGAACTCGGTGTCAGTACCAAATTGCAAAAATTAGGACAAATACGTTTTCTGTTGAATTTTGTTATCCACAAGGCGGCCAGGAACAAGGAGGTCAGCCAGCTAATCGCCGGAATGATGGCCAATGAAGTACCACGCAGCAAATTGGCCGATCCACTGTTTTACTTAAGACTGTTGTTTAAGTAAGAAGAGATCCCGGCGCGGAGGCCGGGATGACATTTTTAGAATCATGGTGGGCTTTAGAGAAAAGTTCATTCCTTACCAAAAAAATTCCTCATCCAAAAATCATAACTTTCCTGGTCTTCATGAGACCGTTTTAGGCCGCGCCAACCGTGTCGTGCAGCAGGATAGATCATCAATTCAAATTTTTTACCCAGATCCTGAAGTTTTGATATAAGTTGTAAAGTGTTCTGATAATGTACGTTGTCATCCATGGACCCACAAATGAGTAGTAGTTTTCCTTTATACTGTTGCGCATGGGTCAGCACCGATCCGAATTCATACCCTTGCGGATTTTCATCCGGCTTATCCATGTAACGTTCCGTGTACACAGCATCGTACAAACGCCAATCAGTTACGGACAGTGCAGCAATCCCGTGCGTGAAATAATCTGCCCCATAAGTCAGGGCCATACAGGTGGTATATCCGCCATAACTGCTACCGGTGATGCCTATTCTGGTGGAATCAATGAAAGGTTGCTGCCGCAGCCATTTGACTACTGTAACCAGGTCGTCCACTTCCCATTTGCCCAGGTTACGATTCATCATCAGCATTCCGACCTTACCAAAATATCCAGATCCACGATTATCAACAACAATAGTGATAATTCCCTGTTGGGCCAGGTAGTGTTCACGCAAATAACGAAACCTGTTTTCCACTCTGGCCGATTCGGGTCCGCCATAAACCGAGAAAATAACCGGATAACGTTTACCCGAATCCAGCTTTGGCGGTAAGATCCATAAGACCGGCAGATTAAAACCATCTTCAGTCGGTATGGAAAATATTTCCACCCGGCCAAGTTCATATTCATCGAACGAAGTTGTCCTTCTATCACCGATGGTCCGCAGAAATTTACCATCGCTTTGATACAGATCCAATTTAGGCGGTTGCTTAATGCTGCTATGGGTGTCGATAAAATATTTAGCGGTCGGGGAAATATTAACATCATGAACACCAGGTACATCAGTCAGTCGTTGTAGGTTCTTCCCGGAAAAACTGACCCGGTACAGATGCTTCTGGGTAGGATGATCAACCGTACCGATAAAATAAACCTGTTGATTCTGTTCATCAACACACGCTAGTGAAGTAACATTCCATTCCCCGCTGGTTAACTGGGCCTGAGGAACTCCTTCCATATTATAATGATAAAGATGATACCAGCCATCGCTATCGCTGCGTAAGATGAAACCTTTATTATTCTTCAACAGATGAATGTCGGTGTAGAATTCGATCCAGGACTTTTGATTTTCTTCATAAATTAATTTTTTCTGCCCATTCCCGGGATCGATCCGGTAAAGTCTGGCCAGGTCCTCTGCACGGTTAAACCATTGGGCTACCAGAAATTTGCTGTCCGCTGACCAGAATGGTTGGGCCAAATAGTGTTCTATATCCTGATTAAAATCTATCCAGGTGATATTTCCATTTTTAATATTAACAATTCCCAAGCGTGCCTGGGGTACCGGATCCCCCGCTTTAGGATAACGCTGCAGTTCCAGTCGACCATGAGTTCCTTCCGCATCAAAGAGCGGAAATTCCGGCACCTTCGTTTCATCAAAGCGCAGAAAAGCAATTGATTCACTGTTGGGGGACCACCAGAAAGCCCGGTATTGAGATGAACGCCCCAATATTTCTTCATAATAAACCCAGGCGGCCCAGCCGTTGTAAATGCCTTCGGCACCGTCTTGGGTAAGTTGTTTTTCTTCACCCGATTGAATATTAATAATGTACAGGTCATGGTCACGGGTAAAGGACACATAATGGCCATCGGGAGACAAGACAGGATTTTTTTCTATTCCCGGACTGGTTGTCAGTCGACGCAATTTCGAATCAGTCAATGAAAAATAATACAGATCATCCTCTTTACGCAAGATATAGAATCTATAATCACTGCTAACATCTTCGGCCTCGCGCAGATCGAAATCCGCTAAGCGATCACTTATGTTTTGATAATCAATAAAGCTCGAAACTTTTCCATCCTGAGCATTTACTTTTATCAGTTTAGAAAATTTTTGTTTGCTATCCTGAAGATACTGTAGATAATGATCATCATCCAGCCAGCCATCGATTACCGGCAATTTGGCTAGAATTTCAGGTCCGCTATATTCATAAACCTGCTGATAAGTGAATTGTTTTTCCTGGGCTGGGAGGGGATTAAAAGCGGAGAGTATTAATAGAAGCAAGAATGATTTTAAACAGAATGATCCAGGATGATTATTCATATGATTCCTTTCTCAAATACGAACGGGTAATGAGACGGGATGTATATTCCGAGCGATCACTCATGTTGGAAAAATCTCTAGCACGATTGACGTATGACCAAAATAAAAGAGTAGGGGTAATTCATGAATTGCCCCTACAGAATTCTATTTATCCTCCGGGAACGGCTCATGTTGTGGCCAGGGGCGGGGATCCTGTTTTATTTTTTGCATTAAAATTTCCAGCGCTTTCATCAATTGGGCATCGATCCCTTTTTCCATTTCGGCAGCTGTTATATCGACTACAACATCCGGTTCAACTCCATAATTTTCCACAACCCATTTACCCTCGGTATTATAGATACGGTAATCTGGTGAAGTAATGGTTCCTCCATCAATTAAGGGAGCATACATTGACACCCCTACCAATCCACCCCAGGTTCGTGTCCCGATCACTTCTCCCATTTTCCGCAATTTAAACTCATATGGCAGCATATCACCGCCGGAACCAGCCTGGCGATTGGTAAGGCAAACCATGTGAGCATTAGTCGCCACAGCCGGTGTGGTCTGATCATGGGAATAGCGCCGGGTCCAGTAGGACAGTACTTTTTTATCCAGCCTCTGTAAAAAGATATCGGGATCCAGACCACCACTATTAAAGCGGCCGTCGATAATCAGGCCTTTCTTGCGTGTTTGTGCATAAAAATATTTTGGAAACTCTGTAGCCGAATCCATAAAAGTGTCGGGCAAATGAATATACCCG
>CAYSHN010000364.1:0-4382 GCA_964430815.1 uncultured Calditrichota bacterium
CATGATTAGGGCCAATTCCATCCCGTCGGCGACACCATCCTGGTCGGAGTCAGCTTTGCCTGCATCAAAACCAAAATACTCTTCTTCAATATCCTTCAATCCATCATTATCTGTATCTTCGCTAATAATAACCGAGTGGGTTTTCATCACCCGGTATAGTTCTACAGCATCGGTGCGCCTGTCTTGGTGTACGGTTCCGTTATAGGCAAAACTACCATGGGCCAGGGCATGTAAACTCAGGAAAGGTATCTCACAACTCCGTTTATTCTCAGGATTGGTTATCTTGACCAGTCCCATGTTGTGTATTGCCCCGCAAACCTGGCAGTTTTCCAATCCCCAGGCAGGTTTGAATTCCACCTGACTATGAATCAGATCAGCCGATTCTTTTAATTTAGGAAACAAGCGAGTGAGTTCTTCGGCGATCTGAGCACCATCCGGTACACCATCGTTATCAATATCCGGAACACCTGCGGTATCATCCAGCGATAAACTGTCTTCTTCAGCATCCGTTAATCCGTCTCCGTCTTTATCGTTTTGCACGGGCAGCATATGTTTCGGATCGTATGGATACAAAATTTTCTTTAAAGTATCGATATCCACCCGCTGGGCGGCATCGGTCGTGTCATAAGAAAAGAATCCGTTTTCCATGAAATGAACGCCCAGGTAAGGAATATCCAGTTGCAGATTGCGTAAAGGATTTATCAGGGAAACATAACCCATATTGACATCCTGCCCGCATTTGGGACAGGAAACCAGGCCTCTAAGATAGTGATTCAATTTATAAGCTTTATCCGTACAAACGGAGTCGGGCAATGAATCGATGACCGATTTAAAAAACCTGGCATAGGTTTGACAGTCCTGCAAACTGTATCTCTGCAGATCGGTACCGAGGTAAATTTCTTCGGCATAATACAGACCATTGCGATCATCAGGATCGGCCAAAGGAATATAATGAGTGCTGTCAATGCTGGTTTGGGCTGACAATAAACCCGTTGTGAGTAATAGCGCTGCAGCCGCTTTTTGAAATAGTTTACGATAAGCAAAATCAGATTTTTTAAGCGGAATTGTATGTCGATACCATTCAGCAATGTGGTCATGAATCGATTGATAATAAGGAAGTAATTCAGGTGTTGCCCGGCAATTCAGACAAGCCCAGTGAAATAGCATCGCCTGCCGCTCTTTGCTTAAGTTATTAGACAGATAAGGCCGGCGAATGAACTGCTGTACACAACAAGATGGATAGCCAAATAAAAATCCTTCCAGGGATTGGATTTGCGGATTTTTATTTATGAGTGTATTGTGAAATTTACGCTGATATAAATCTGTATAGCGTTGAGCAGTACTGAATACAGTTTCAAAAATACGGTTTCCGGATAAAGTTTTGCGGGGAATGCTTTCCACGTAGAAACCCTGACGCTGCAACCAGCGACCTGCTTCATTATCCAGCGGTTTTTCCCAGCGGCTTAAGGGTTTTATTTTCTGCCGGGTCAATTCAACCAGATAAAAAAACTCAAAATCATGCATTTTAATATTTTGATAAAGCATTAAAACACCTCCCTATAAATGTTAAACCACTCTCTCGCTAAGGAATTGGCTCAAATTAAAATATTCTACGTCTGTACGATAAATGGGGAAGAAAATGCTTTAATCATTTATAATATGCCAAATAAATTTGCTGTTTTCAAGCCTTAACTGGAATTATTTAAATTCTTCAATATCAGCGCCTAAAAGTTCGGCGGTGATATCTTCCAGGGTAATAATTCCCACACACTTACGGTTTTTCCCAACTACCGCCAGCATGTGCTGGCGATTAGCCAGCATGGTTCTCAAGGCACTCAACAATGTATCATAGGCAAAGACATTCAGCAGGGGACGGTGGTGCAATTCCGGCTTGGCTAAATCCCCTTTAATCATCGCTAATAGACCTTTGATGTTAATGAAGTGATCGATATCTGAATTTTTATCGGTAGGGGTTATGGGATAGCGGGTACGACTGGTTTTCAAAGCCTGATTCAGGATCGTGTCAATATTATCGCTTTTGTGGAGAAAATCGACTTTTTCCGAAGGGATCATTACCCGGTCGACCGTGGTATGATTTAAACGTATGGCATTAATGATGATATTTTCCTGTTCCAGACCGATCACCCTGCCCAGGCGGGCCATGGAGGCCAGGGTAATAATATCGGCGGTAGTTATTTGTTCGCCTTCACGGTCGCGGCTGAGCCAGCGAAACATGGATTCGATTATATAAATTACCGGTCGCAGGATGGTGGTGATAGATTCCAGAGGTTTAGCCACCAGGGGGGCCAGTCTATCGCGAAAAGTGACCCCTATAATTTTAGGCAGAATTTCAGTCCCAAGTAAAATTGTAAGGGTTATCGAAATGGAAAAAATCCATAGCGAATTTTTTCCAAAGATTTCGGTGAAGGCGCCGCCGGCAACTGAGGCGCCGCCGGTATTGGCAACGGTGTTCAATATCAATATGGCAGCAATTGGCCGGCCGATATTGCTTTTCATACGTGTCCAGGCTTCGGCGGCATGGGGTTGTCGCTTTTTGAGTTTATTGATCGTCAGGGGATTTAAACTTAATAGTATTGCTTCGGTCATGGAACAGAAGAAGGAGGTAACCAGAACAATACAAATACTAATGATCAGGGTGTACATTATGGATATCCTTTTTGCTTATTCGACCTATCGGCTAACGAATGATAATAAATATATCCTATGCATTATCGGATTTGCATGCAAGTAAAATGAAAAGATATTTTAATAGAGGTAAGGGTAGTTGTCTATTCAATCCAGGTCAAATATGATTCTATAAATTGCCATCCCGAAACATCATGTTTGAACTTGGCCTGTCCCCCTTCGAAGATAATCCTGAAATATACCGTAGCTGAATCCAGGTTGGAAGTGAAAGAAATAGATTCTACTTCAGGGTGGGTAGTGAAATGCCAGCCGAACCAGTGCCCGTGTATTATTTTTAGTTTTTGGTTAAGAAAATTCAAACGGTTTAATATTTCATTGGGATGTTGTTCTACACTTAAAAAAGAATCAAGTTCCGCCAGATACGTATCGGTCAGATACAAGGTGATGGCATCGAATTTGACCGGGGGACAAAAATTTTTTATCAGTGTAGAGTTGTCCGAGCCAAAAGTATATCTAATTTTATTCTGCACAATCACATATTCCAAACCTTCATAAAAATTATTACCGAATTCTGAACATCGGCCGGTGGTACAATATTTTTCCAGGTGGAATGGATCGTAAAAAGATGAATAAATCTGATAAATACTTCGTAAAGTATCGGAAAGAGATAAAAATTCATTCGGGGATACAGGATTGATATTAACATGCCAGGTGTTTAAGTAAGTCTCAAATTCAGCCAGCGAACTATCTTGAAAACATTTTTCCAGGGTTAAATTATTATTTTCATCTTCTGAACTGTCGGTTGATTTATCGCAGGAACTATGTATCATACCGAACGAAATAATTACCGTTATAATGAGAAATATTTTTATGATCATACTGCCTTTTACCACGGCATTATCTCCCCTGCAGGTCCATAAAAAACCGGACCTTTCAGATCAAATGACTTCAACAATAGCGATACCACCTGTTCAGCAGCTGCGGTTGGAGGGATGGGTGCTGCTTTACCACCCATATCCGAACTGAACCAGCCCGGGTGAATCGTTAAAACTTTAATGCCTTCTTGCTGCAGGTCATTTTGCAGGATTCGGCTGGCCATGTTCAGAGCTGTTTTTGACATGCAATAGGCATACTCGCTTTTACGCCAGGCATTACCGATGGAACCTGCCTCGGATGAAATATTTACAATCAATTTTTTTTGCCCCTCCCGAACTAGCGGCAGAGCATATTTAATAACTATTAGCGGTGCCACCGCATTGACCAGAAATGTTTGCGGATAAACAGAAAAATCCAACTCTTCGATTGGCAGCCGCTGTGGATCAAGATGCACCGCAGCATTGTTGATCAGAATATCAATGTGTTTAAAATGGGCTGATATCGCTGCCATTGTATTCTTGATCGCTGGTTCATCTGTCACATCTGCACTGAAAATTGCCAATTGATTTCCATAGTTGTCCTGTAACCTTTGCAGATGCAGGACATCATTTTTATGCCGGATGATGGCCACTACCTGATGTCCGCGTAAAAGAAAATTTCCAGTCATAGCCAGACCGAGACCACGGTTGGCACCTGTGATACAAATAGTCAGCTTTATTCCTGGTTTGGAGTTCATCTTTTAATCGTTATCGAATACTGCTGCATTCACGGGCAGGTGGTTACTTATTCTACTTCGTTTTCATACAATGAACTATCCTGATAACTCGGTAATTCATTTTTTAAATAATTTATAAAGATAG
>CAYSHN010000365.1:0-4375 GCA_964430815.1 uncultured Calditrichota bacterium
CCTGTAGAGGCGGGTCGGTTCGCCGCTCGTCCCCCCGCAGTAAAGCAACCCCCCAAAAAACACAAGCTTCCTCTCGCTGAAATCAAAAATATAATTAATGTTTCTTCCCCAAAAACTCCCAAATGGTTTTACGCGGTATTGGTTGCACTTCCATTTATAATTTTAATTGTGCTGGAAATATTCTTAGGGATTATAAATTATGGATATGATTTTGAACAATGGGTAGATGCCGGGCAGGGAAAATATGTAATAAATCCGAACATAGGAAAGAAATATTTTACCAGTGGAGATTTTAATCCCAATACAATTGAGGATGTTTTTGACCAATACAAAAAGACAAATTCTTTCAGAGTTTTTGTTCTAGGCGGAAGCAGTGCGCAAGGTTTTCCATATAATCCGATGGGATCTTTTTCCCGTTATATACGCAAAAGGCTGGAATTGGCATACCCTAACACTAAAATCGAGGTAGTAAATATTAGTATGACAGCAGTAAATTCTTACACTGTGTTAGATCTCCTACCGGGCGTACTGGAACAGAAGCCGGATTTAGTTTTGATTTATGCCGGGCATAATGAATATTATGGAGCATTGGGTGTTGGTTCAGTACAATCATTTGGTTCATCCCGGACTTTGATTAAGTTAGTGTTATACTTAAATAACTTTAAGATAACTCAATTAGTACGCAATTCAGTTCTTTGGTTTTCGTCATTATTCGTATCCGAAAGTAATGGATTTTCAGGTACACTCATGTCCAGAATGGCCAAGGATAAGCACATCCTTTTAGATTCCCAAATGTTCAATGCAGGTCTTCAACAATTTGAAGATAACTTTACAGATATTTTACAGTTAATAAAAGATAAAGATGTCCCGGTAATATTAGGAAGGCTGGTAAGCAATTTAAAAGATCAGAAACCGTTTATTTCTGAGAATACACCAGGTTATAAAACAGCAGATCAGGTATACAGGGAAGCTAAGGATGAGTTAATAAACAATAATTTTTCAAAAACGGATTCTCTCTTCAGACTGGCAAAGGATCTTGATGCACTCAGGTTTAGAGCACCTGAAAAAATCAATAAAATTATTGACAATTTAGGGAAAAAATTTCAAGTTGCAACTGTTCCGATAGACTCAATATTTAATTTCGCAAGCACAGGAGGAATAGTAGGAGACAATTTAATTGTAGATCATCTGCATCCAAACGTCCAGGGATATCAACTTATGGGAAAAGCGTTTTACGATTGTATGGAAAAACAGGGGTATCTCCCCGAAACAGAAAATGCTAAAATTCCTTTTAATGAACAGGATAGCCTTACCCGTGCCAATTTTGTGTTTACAAAACTCGATTCCGTTTTAGGAAATAACATTGTCAAGTTATTAAAGATAGACTGGCCGTACGCAAAACAAAGTATTACAATATCTGAATTTCAAGAAAGGGATTTTGTCAATTTATTTCAACCTATAGATTTTATAGATTCGCTTGCAATGTTCAGAATAGAGGATAAAGTATCGTGGGGTGATGCACATCTGATTGCTGCTACATATCATTTGAGAAGAGATGAATTAAAAGAATATTTAAAATATATGAATGTTTTGATCTACCAGTATCCCAACCTGAGAGATCTTGATGGCGCTCTGAGATTCTTTTACGAACAACGTAAAATAGATCTGAAAGATTATACTCCAAAGAGGAATGGGCTGATGGCATTGTATATTGGAAATTTCGACAATGCAATCAGACATTTAACCGAAGCTTATAAAACAGGCCCTGAGGATCCAATTGTGTTATATAATCTTTCCTTAGCCTATTCAAAAAAGAAAGATTTCAAAACAGCGCTAACATTAATTAATCAATGCATAACTGCAAATCCGAACTACCCGCAAGCAAAAAACCTAAAACAGCAAATATTGAATCGATTAAATAATTAATTAAATATATTTATTAGTGGGAAAAACATTTTTTGATTAATTCATTATTCTATATAAGTGGCGTTGGATTATACTTTCATATAATCGGTGCTGAAAAAAGTTCGAAGGAGATAGAGAAAATTACCCAAACATTTCTTGTTAAAGAGTGATTGATGAAATACCATTTATTTGTGAAATTTATTCGTCGCAGCAATTTATATTACGTTACCGTTCCTAATTCAAGCTATCATTTTTACCCCATAATTTATGATGTTTAGCAAAATTAATATCTCGCAAGCAATGCAGAATACTAAATTAATTTACCCAAATTTAATAATTATTTCCGCTTCAGTAATATGTTTTGAAATTGTTACAACTCGTATTTCTTCCGTTATATATGTAAATAATTATGCATTTATTATTCTTTCCCTGGCAATACTTGGTTTGGGCTGCGGTGGAATATATTCTTATCACAGCATTAAAAAGAAGGAACCGGCTGAGTTATTTAATGTAATTGCAATAATAATTGTTATAATAGGAATTTCATTTTCTTTGTTTATTATTGTAATTACAAAGTTCAAAATCACAAATCCTTTTATTTATTTTTTCCTTCTCTTTCTGCCGTTTTTCTTTGCCGGAATATTTTATGCCCAGATATTTAAATATTATGCTGAGCATAGTTTCAGACTATATGCTTCGGACCTTGCGGGAGCTGCAATAGGCTCAGTCGGAACACTTGGGATTTTTAGTCTTTTTACAGCACCCAATGCTATCTTATTTTTATCTCTGCTTATGTTTTCTTCTGCATTAAGTTTTTCCATTTCGGGATTAAAAAAAAATAAAAAAATTATTTTTTATTCAATTATAATTCTGGTTATGATTTTATTACTGTTTAATGGTAATTCGAATTTATTGGGAAAAGTATCGATTGGAAAATTTCCTGAAAAAGACTTTTATTATGTTTATCCAAATGCAGCCAATATTTCACAAATCATAGATAGCAGGTGGAGTATTCACGGGCGCTCGGATTTGGTGGTTTATAGCAACCAGGATGAAGTCAGACAATTATTTGTGGATGGTTCAGCCGGTACGCAGATGTACAGGTTTAACGGAGATACGAAAAAATTTAGCCCTCTGTTATATAACCATCTGATGAGGCATACTACCACGATCCCTCTATTATTTTTGCGAGATTATGAAAAAGACAACATGCTTGTAATAGGCCCGGGTGGAGGGAAGGAAATTTTAACCGGTTTACTGGATGGAATAAATAATATAACAGGAGTTGAAATAAACCCAGATTTTGTTGATATAGTGAAAAAATACAGAGATTTTAACGGCGGAATATATACTGATTTTCCAAATGTAAATATACTTGTACAAGAGGGGCGTCACTATATTAAGAAATCTCATCAGCGGTATGATTTGGTTGTAATGGCTCTTCCCTCAACAGAGCAATTACAAAGTATTGATAATTTTGCTATGAACGAAAATTACTTACTTACAGTTGAGGCTTTGCAAGATTATATAAAAATTCTAACTCCGGAAGGGCGTCTTATTTTTACGGTTCATAACCAATGGGAATTAATTCGCCTGATAGTTACCACTCTCACCGCATTTAATGAAGAAGGTATAGGTTACAACGAGGCTATTAATCATTTTATAATTGTTGCTCAGGATTATGCGCCGACAATAGTTATTAAGAAAGAGGCTTTCACTCAAAGCGAAATCGTATACACCAAAAATGTCATTTCAAAAATCCCGACAGAACTACCGCCGGTTACTTATCTCCCTTATAATTTGAAAGAAGCAAAAAATACACGGGAAAATCAGTTGTTAAAAAGATTAGAAGAAGGAATATCCTTAAAAGATTATATTAACAAGGATCCCTATGATATCTCGCCGGTCCGGGATGACAGCCCTTATTTTTACAAAGTAAAAAGAGGGATTCCAAGCGATTATTTCTGGTTACTAATCGGTGTTGTTTTTTTCAATTTGATGGTAATTGCGATACCCTATTTGGTTATAAAAAGGAAAATAAAAAATGATGAGGCTAAAGCATTATTGCTTCCGTTAATTATTTTTGCAGGTATTGGAGTCGGATTTATGATCCTGGAAATTTCTCTTTTCCAAAAACTTATTTTATATCTTGGTTCACCAACTTTTTCATTATCAATTCTTCTCGGATCATTATTAGTCGGTATGGGGTTCGGAAGTTATTTCAGCAAGAAAATATTCAGGGATTCTTTAATAAAAATAATAAAGATCACCAGTCTGGTAATTATCTTGTATGGTATATTGTTATTCACCTTTATACCAATAATATTTAATAAATTATTGGCTTATGGTTTAACTATTCGCGTTATGGTCAGTATGATAACAATATTCCCTCTGGGCTTTTTCCTGGGAATACCGTTTCCTGCTGCTATTCAAATGCTGAATCATGACAATTTAAATAAATATATTCCCT
>CAYSHN010000366.1:0-4370 GCA_964430815.1 uncultured Calditrichota bacterium
TGCAGGCCATTATCGATTGCTGGAACAGTTTTAAATCTGAACCGCAGGAATTGAGTTTGCCAATGGCTCCGGTACAACCCATCCATTACTTTGACCGGGTCGACTATCCCCAACCACGCTTGCACCGCAACATAGATAAGGGTATGGCTGTTTCAGTGGGCAGACTGAGACCATGTAACATCTTCGATTATAAATTCGTCATGCTGTCGCATAATACCATCCGCGGCGCTGCCGGGGGAACGATCCTGTGCGCCGAACTGATGAAAGCAAAAGGACTGTTATCCTGATGGGCGTAACTTTAAAGTATAAAAAAATACGCGTACGTGTCTTTGCCCCGGCCACAGTAGCAAATGTCGGCAGTGGATTTGATATTTTTGGCTTTGCTCTTAATACGCCGGGGGATGAACTGCTATTACAGGTTACCCGTCAGCCGGGGGTTAAGATTACCCGCATCACCGGCGAAAACGGACAATTACCGCTGGAAGCAGATAAGAATACGGCGGGGGGATCCATTCTGGCCATGCTGCAATCGCTGCAGGCAGATTTTGGGGTACAGATAGAACTTTATAAAAAAATGCCCATCGGCAGCGGGCTTGGTTCCAGCGCTGCCAGCGCCGTGGCCAGTGTCTTTGCCCTGAACTCCATCCTGAAAAATCCCCTAAGCAGGGAAGAATTACTTACCTTCGCCATCGAAGGTGAAAAAATCGCTTCCGGAACCAATGTGCATCTGGATAATATTGCGGCCTGCTTGTACGGGGGATTTATCCTGGTACGCAGCAGGAAACCACCCGATATCATTTCCATCCCCACCCCGGAAGATCTTTATTGTACGGTAATCCATCCGCGTATTGAAATAAAAACATCAATGTCACGGCAGATGCTGAGGAACCAGATTCCGCTGGAAACGGCGATCACCCAGTGGGGAAATGTAGGGGGTATGATCACGGCTCTGTTCAAAAAAGATTATAGCCTGCTAAGCAGATCGCTGAAAGATGTGGTAGCCGAGCCGGTCCGCTCCATACTGATTCCTCATTTTCAGGAATTAAATGATCTGGCAGTGCAGTGCGGAGCTCTGGGATGCAGTATCGCCGGATCGGGCCCTTCCGTGTTTGCCCTGAGTGCTGGAAAAAGTACGGCCAAAAAAATTGGAGCAGCTCTGCAACAATTTTTATCCAAGCATCAAATTGAGCATGATCTCTATATATCCGCGATCAACCAGCAAGGCCCCAAGATTCTTAAACTCGAAAATAAGTAACTTATACTTCCATGAACTTTTACAGTACAAAAAATAATAAAAGCCAGGTCTATTTCCGTGAAGCTGTAATTAAAGGAATTGCCGATGATGGCGGATTATATGTGCCCTCGGAATATCCCAAACTTAATCCATCCTTTTTGTCAGCTCTGGCTGATTCCACAATTGCTGAAATTGGATTTACGGTGATCCGGCAATTCTGCGATGATATATCGAATAACGATTTACAAACAATCCTGGAAAAAACACTAACCTTCGGATTTCCGCTGGTACCCCTTGACGATACTATTTCAATTCTGGAATTATTTCATGGACCAACCCTGGCTTTCAAGGATCTGGGCGCCAGATTCCTGGCCAATATTCTGTCTTACTACTTACAGCAAAGGGATAAGGAAATCCTGGTGCTGGTGGCGACCTCAGGTGATACGGGCAGCGCGGTGGCGCATGGGTTTTATAATCTGGCCGGGATCAAAGTAGGATTGCTTTATCCCAGCAATAAAGTCAGTCACATCCAGGAGCAGCAACTGACCACTCTGGATAAAAATATCTATGCCCTGGAAATTGATGGTACCTTCGACGATTGCCAGGCTCTGGTAAAAAATGCTTTTCAGGATCAGGAATTACAGAAAAAATTTTATCTCACTTCCGCCAATTCCATTAATCTAGCTAGACTCCTGCCGCAGTCCTTTTATTATTTTTATGCTTATGGTCAGGTGCACAGAAAATTTCCAGCAGTTATTTTTTCAGTTCCCTGCGGTAATTTCGGTAATCTGACCGCTGGTTTAATAGCCGCTCAGATGGGTCTGCCGGTGAACTGCTTCATCGCCGCCGTAAACAGCAATACTGTTTTCCCTGAATATTTATCAAGCGGAGCATTTAAGCCCCGCCCGGCAATCAAAACATTATCCAATGCCATGGACGTGGGTAATCCCAGTAATGTCCATCGCATTCTCTCTATTTATAGTAATAAATTGTCCGCGCTGAGAGAGAAAATTTATAGTTACAGTATTTCTGATGCAGAGACAATTACCGGAATCAAGGAAGTTTATGCTAAATATCATTATGTCATCGATCCCCACGGTGCAGTGGGTTATCAGGCTTTAATCAGATTTCAACAGCAACATAAAGATAAATTGAAAGGTCAACCTGGCCATTTTATTACTCTGGAGACGGCACACCCGGCTAAGTTCCTGGATATTGTTTCACCCGCATTGAACATTGAGATTGATATGCCTAAACGTCTGGCTGAAGTAATGCAAAAGCAAAAAAAATCAATTTTCCTACCTAATGATTTTAATCAATTGAAGTCCTTATTACTTGAATTGTTATAACTTCTTCCTTTTCAAATATATACAGTCCTCTCTTATAATAGGAAAAATGACAAATGGTTAAAAGGTAAATAATGTATAAATATGAGAAATAATGTATATTTATCTAATTATTTGTTGCATTTTATGATTTTTTTACTATATTTATCCAAAATATTTTAATAATCGATTGGAAAAAATGTTACGTTTCTTAGAAAACATCTTAATGCCGATATTTTTCCTACGACCTACCGCGCCCGCGGTATTGCTTGGGGTAATACCGCGAACTCCGGGTAGACGATCGCGATGATGCGTTTTATCAGCTGAGATCGTCGCCTAAATCTTATCATAATTTTTCACCAAATATTTAATAATAACTAAATTTAAAATTTTATAGAGGAAACAGTAATGAAAGAAGGCAGTAATCAAAAACACTCATTTCAGATTTATGTGGCTACGGCAGAACATATACGATTTGCTGAAAACATATCCCACTTAATCGAACATGCTGCAATTGCCCGGGGTACGGGTATTGCCAAACGTTCTCCGGAATATATCGATCAGAAGATTACGGAGGGCAAAGCGATAATCGCCTTTGCCGGTGATATATTGGCTGGATTTTGTTACATTGAGACCTGGGGTCATGGTAAGTATGTGGCTAATTCCGGTCTGATTGTCGCTGAAGAATTCCGCGGCTTTGGCTTGTCCAAACAGATAAAAAAAGCGGCATTTAATCTTTCGCGCCGGAGGTATCCGCAGGCGAAGTTGTTTGGAATTACCACCAGTCCCGCAGTACTGAAAATAAATTCACAATTGGGTTACCGGCCAGTCGGATTTGCTGAACTGACCACAGATGAAGAGTTCTGGCGTGGCTGCCAGAGTTGTACCAATTATGATATATTACTGCGTACCAATAGAAAATTATGTCTTTGTACCGGTATGCTGTATGATCCGGCTGAAAAATTAGAACCAATTATCGTGGAAAAAGTTGAAGATGAAAAAGCAAAAAGTAGTGTTAGCATATAGCGGAGGATTGGATACCTCCTATTGTGTTAAATATCTCTCTTTAATAAAAAAACTTGAGGTTCATTCTGTACTGATTAATACTGGCGGATTTTCCCGTCAACAACTGATACAATTACAGAACCGGGCCCGGCAATTGGGGGTAAAGGTACATAAGACCATTAATGTGACCAGTACCTATTATCAGAACTGTATCCGCTTCCTGGTCTATGGTAATATTTTAAGAAACCATACTTACCCGCTTTCGGTAAGTGCGGAACGCGCTTTTCAGGCTATCGCTGTGACCCGTTATGCCCTCAAAATTAAAGCTGATTATCTAGCCCATGGTAGTACCGGTGCCGGTAATGACCAGGTCCGCTTTGATGTTATATTTAACATCCTGGCCCCGAGCATACCCGTCCTGACCCCCATCAGAGATCAAAAATTATCACGTGATGAAGAGATACGCTTTCTGCAGGCGCATCATGTAAATATGAACTGGCAAAAGTCCAGATATTCAGTCAATCAGGGACTATGGGGTACTTCCGTCGGTGGAAAAGAAACACTGACTTCCAGCCAAGCCCTGCCGGAAGAGGCCTATCCAACCAAAGTTTCAAAAACAAAAACGATCCGACTGGAATTGCATTTCAAAAAGGGTGAATTCTGTGGTTATGATTCCGAACGTTGTAGAAATCCGGTCGAAGCTATTCAAAAATTAAATAGCCTGGTGGCGCCTTACGGTATCGGACGGGATATTCATACCGGTGATACGATTATCGGTATCAAAGGAAGGGTGGGTTTCGAAGCCG
>CAYSHN010000367.1:0-4369 GCA_964430815.1 uncultured Calditrichota bacterium
TATTTCCCTCTACCGCTACACCGAAAACGACGAGCGAGTTGAGAATATCACCAACTGGGGGCTGGAGCGGTTTCGGGAACACTACGGTGGGGGTTGTCATGCTGAATTTATTTCAGCATCCCCCCAAAAAGAGGCCCTGAAACAAGTTCAGGGCGACATATCGAGGGAAGATATTTTCCACTACACCTACGCCGTGCTTCACAATCCCGCTTACCGAAAAAAATACGAATTGAATTTAAAGCGTGAATTCCCGCGCCTGCCCTTCTATAAAGATTTCTGGAAATGGGTCAACTGGGGCAAGGAGCTCATGGATTTGCACATCCATTATGAAGATGTAAAATCCTTCGGGCTGAAAGTGCATCATTAAAAAATCAAAGCTGAAGCCAAACGGCAAAAAGAAATATTCAAGGGCGTGAAAGAGCCTGAAGAAGTTTATGTGCATCAGCCGAAAGTGAAGGCCAAACTGAAAGCTGATCAAGAGGCTGGAATCATTGAAATCGATGAACTTACTTTCTTAACGGGTGTTCCCAGACAAGCCTGGGAATACAAACTCGGCAACCGCTCTGCTCTTGAATGGATTCTCGATCAGTACAAAGAGAAGAAACCTAAAGACCCTACTATCGCCGAAAAATTTAACACCTACCGGTTTGCCGATTACAAGGAACATGTGATTGATTTACTACAAAAGGTTTGTACGGTCAGCATCGAAACCATGAAGATTATAGAAGAAATGAAAAAAGAAAAATAATCTACCTACGCAGATGCAGTCAAAATTGAAAGTATGCAAAGTATGCATAATCAACCCGGATTTACAGACTTTGCAAACTTCGATGAAGCTTCCTGGAAGGTCGTTCGATAATCTTTTTATTTATTTCCGATTTGCTGTACATTTGAAAATTCTTTAAACTGATTATCAAAAACCTGCTAAATTTTAAAAAAAAATAACTATTCTTGATTAAACAGAATGATTTATAATTATAGGATAGAGATATGAAGTTTAATAATCATGAAAATAATTATTCCAATGCCCAATTGACAGCTCTGATTTTACTGAGACTGGCCATTGGCTGGCATTTTCTGTATGAAGGTCTGGCAAAACTTTTTACACCCAATTGGTCAGCGGCAGCCTATCTTGATTCATCCCGCTGGATCTTACATGATGTTTTTAACTGGATTAGCTCAAATCCTTACTTATTAAAAATTGTAGATTTTATCAACATATGGGGGCTGATCCTGATAGGTCTGGGTCTTTTCTTTGGTATCTTTACCCGGGCGGCCAGTATATCAGGTATAGTGCTTTTATTGCTGTATTACCTGGCCCATCCGGCATTGATTGGCCTGGGCTTTGACCTGTCGACCGAGGGAAATTATCTGATTGTGGATAAAGTTTTAATCGAACTTATTGCCCTGGCCGTTTTAACCTTATTCCCCACCAGCAGTATGGCAGGTCTACGACAAATTTTTATAATGCTTAAAAATAAAATACAAAAAATATTTTCGGCTATGAGGTCGGCTAAAACTATTGTTGAAAAACCTCATGATCAAATGATTGATCTTAATCGCCGGGAGATTATTAAGAGTCTGATTACCCTGCCTGTTTTTGGCGCCTTTGTTTTTGCTGTTATGAAAAAAATCGGCTGGGAGAGTTATGAAAGAAAAAATTTAAATGAAAGTATTGATGCGGTTACCGGCGCTACCACAAAATCGTTCAATTACACCAAATTGCAGGATTTAAAGGGTAGTTTGCCCATTGGACATATAGGACAATTAAAGTTGAGCCGGGTGATATTAGGTGGCAATCTTATCGGCGGCTGGGCTCATGCCCGGGATTTAATCTATGTCGATAAGTTAGTCAAATCTTACCATACCAAAGATAAGATTTTCGAAACCTTTTTCCTGGCTGAAAAATGCGGTATCAATTGCTTTTTAACGAATCCGGTTTTGTGTCAGGTTATAAGTGAATATTGGAAAAGAAATATCGGAACTATTCAGTTTATTTCCGATTGTGCCTACAAAGGTGATATTATTACTGGTATTAAAATATCGATCGATAACGGAGCCCACTCCTGTTATGTTCAAGGTGGTATTGCTGATAATCTGGTGCTGGAGGGTAAGCTGGAACAAATTGCTCAGGCAATAGATCTGATTAAACAAAATGGTCTGCCTGCTGGTATCGGAGCACATGCCTTGAAAACTGTGCAAGTATGTGTCGACTATGGCCTCAAACCTGATTATTGGATGAAAACTCTTCATCCGATAAATTACTGGTCTGCCACTCCGGAACAGGAGAAGGATAATATTTGGTGCACCAATCCGGAAGAAACAATAAAATACATGGCAAATCTGGAACAGCCCTGGATCGCCTTTAAAATTTTGGCTGCCGGGGCTATACATCCTAAGGACGGTTTCAGATATGCTTTTAAAAATGGCGCAGATTTCATCTGCGTCGGCATGTATGATTTTCAGATTGTAGATGATGTAAATATTGCCCTGGATGTGCTGCCTGATTGTATCCAACGGGATCGCCGCTGGATTTCCTGACGTTGTTCCCGAACTGGAACTATCAATACCTATTTTCATTAAAATAGTTTTACTATTTACTAATTACAAATTTGAGTCACAAATGTATTACTATTGTCGCCTATTTTTTATTTTTCTACTCTTTTTTGTCGCAGTCCTGCCGGCCCAAACAATCCCGGAGTTGAATGAACTGTCGGTGGTCCGTATTAAATACGATGGTGGTGGCGACTGGTATGGTAATAAAACTACTTTTATCAATCTGTTTAAAAAAATTCAGAACGAGATAGGAATCAAATCTACGGTTAAAGAAGCAACCGCAGAGATCAAAGATGAAGCATTCTTCAATTATCCGATCGCGTATATTGCCGGACATGGTAATATAAAGTTCAGTACGCAGGATGTAGATAGATTAAGAGCCTATTTAATCAGTGGTGGATTCTTATTTGCTGATGACGATTATGGCATGGACCCCTCTTTCCGCAGAGAGATGAGCAAGGTTTTCCCTGAATTAAAATTTGTGGAACTTCCTTTTAATCATCCCATATATAATATATATTATAAGTTTAGTGATGGATTACCCAAGATTCACGAACATGGGGGCGGACCACCGATCGGTTTGGGTCTCATTTATGAAGGGCGTCTGGTTGTTTTCTATTCTTTTAATACAGATATATCAGATGGTTGTGAGGACGCGGAGATCCATAACGATCCCCCCGAAAAACGTGATTTAGCATTAAAAATGGGTGTAAATATTCTACTCTATGCTTTACTAAACTGATGAATAATGCAACTCTGCTGATTCATAAAATCAAAGATTTTCAGGGTAAAAAACTGGCCTTTATACTCTGGGCTAACCTGATCAATTTGATTATTTGTCTTACCTGTATCTGGTTTAGTACCTTGGTAAGTGACCAGATTTTCTTTTTCTCTTCAATCACTCGCTGGGGTATACTGATTTTTAATTTAAGTATAACTATAATTACAATTGCCATTCTCTATATACCGCCGCTGTTTTCTACCATACAGATGCACCGCAGTACCGAATTCTCACCCATCACCCGGGAAATCGGAAGTTATTACCCTGAAATCCAGGATCGGCTGACAAACATTTATCAACTGATTAACCGTACAGATAGAGGATTTTCCCTGCAATTAAAAGAATTCGCCATCAACAGATTCTATGAACAGGTCAAAGATATTGATTTTAAAAAACAGCTAAGATTTTTAAACTATGTTCTTCCCTTACCTATCCTGGTTCCGGTACTGTTGGGAAGCATTTTTTTAATGACTAGCTTTGATATCCCGCTGGCGCTGAAGCGAATATGGTATCCCAATAAAGAATTTGCTGTTACCCCGGAATATATTTTCACTACTAAACCAGGTGATACCAAAATTATTATAGGACAATCCCTGGATATCCGCACTCAGTATGAAGGTCCGTCGAATTCGGGATGTGTACTTTTATATCGTACCAGGGAAGAATCTTCATTTCAGCAGTTGGCCTTGCACCTGACCGGCAAATATTATCAGGCAGTAATTCCAAATATACGCCGGGCCATGGAATATCGTATCAAGTCTACTTTTGCTCAGCGCAATGAGTGGAGTGAAAGAATTCTCAGCGAGCTATATCAGGTTCAGGTTTTAGTACCGCCCTTACTTTCCGAACTATTAATTACAGTTACTCCGCCTGCTTATACTGCTTTACCGCAGCAGTTTCTTGATGAGAATACCGGCGATATGCTGGTTTATCCAGGTTCTGTGATAACACTTAATGCCCGAACAAATAAAATGTTAAATGAGGCAAAGGTTGTTTTCGCCGACAGTACGATATTAGAAGCCAGGACACGTG
>CAYSHN010000368.1:0-4361 GCA_964430815.1 uncultured Calditrichota bacterium
CGGTCCTGACTCCTCAGCATCCGGACTTAAGTCCGGATTACGACCTGCTGCTCGAGCACTGTTACCTTTTGTTCAGCTCAGGCAGTGATGGAGTGGTTTTGCTCGGGTCTACTGGAGAAGCCAACAGTTTCAGTTTGCATGAACGGATGCTGATGATTAAAACTCTGAGCAAGTCCAAGCTGCCCCATGAAAAGTGTATTATCGGAACAGGTTGTTGCGCTCTGCCAGATACAATCGAGTTGAGCCGACTGGCAATAAACAAGGGTTTCTATCAATTACTTATTTTACCCCCCTTTTATTATAAAGATGTTTTAGAACGGGGTTTGCTTGCATATTTTGATTCGCTGCTGGATAAAATCTACACACCACAATTAAAAATTCTATATTATCATTTCCCCAAATTAACAGGAATTACACCTAGCACAGAATTCATTTCTATATTGCTGGAACATTATCCGCATACATTTGCAGGCATCAAAGATTCCAGTGGAAACAGTGAACAAATGCTGAGCATAAGTCGGCAATTTCCTGTTTTGCGGATCTTTGCCGGATCGGAAGAATTTTTACTCGATATTTTAAAAGCCGGTGCAGCAGGTTGTATATCTGCCACTGCGAATGTTAGCTGTAGTTTCGCAGCCGAGTTATATAAAAAATGGCGGGAACCGGAAGCTGTTTTAATCCAGAAAAAAGTGACGGCAATCCGCAAAGCAATTACCCGTTTCCCATTAATACCGGCACTTAAGGTTATTCTGGCTGTCAAGCAAAACGATAATCGCTGGTTGAATCTCAGACCACCTCATGTATTACTTACACAACAAGAACAACAGATCCTGATAGCTTCAATGAGTACACTTGGTATTTTTTAAAATATATTTAAAATAAAATACGTTTTATTAAATTAAATCGATAATTTCATTTATGCTCAAAAAATATAAGGAGATTTGATATGAAAATTGAATCGAAGATTGAGAATAATATCGGTATTATTCATATCAAAGGAAAATTGATTGGAGCTCCGGAAACGGATGATATGCATGAACGTGTCGATAAATTTTTGCACCAGCAGATCAAGCAGGTAATTATAGATCTTAAGCATGTGGAATGGATGGGCAGCGTGGGACTTGGTGCTTTAATGCGTGATTTGGTTACCGTATGTCACGCCGGTGGTGAATTTGTTGTGGCTAATCCATCGGAAAAAGTAATTAATCTGTTTAAAATCACCAAGCTGAGTGGAGTGGTCAAGACCTTCCCAAGTGTCGAAGAAGCATTACAACATTTTAAAAAGGATTAAGAGTAGAGAATGAAGGATAGATAAAAGCAAATGTGTTCCTTTACAGCTTTCTGCATGGAATAAGACCTCAAATATACGCTAAGAGAATACTGACAATGATCAACATGTTTTATCAACACCATAATTAAGATACACAGCAAAATTAAAATAAGAAATTTTTAAGGTTGCTCAAATGCAGGGGATGATTCTGGACAGAATTTATGATTTAAGCCAGGAGAATTCTCCATTACGGTTAACTGATTTGCCGGTTCCCGCTCCTGCTGAAAATGAAGTGCTGCTCAAAGTATCCGTCTGCGGAGTTTGTCATACCGAGCTTGATGAGATTGAAGGCCGCACACCCCCAGCCTTTTTCCCAATTGTTTTGGGACATCAGGTAGTTGGCCGCATTGCCGGGTTGGGTCAGCAGGTTAAAGAATTTAAAGTCGGGGAACGGGTGGGTGTAGCCTGGATTTATTCTGCCTGTGGAAAATGTGAATTATGCCTGCGTGGCCATGAGAATATTTGTACCCAATTCAAGGCCACCGGACGTGATGCCCATGGTGGCTATGCCGAATATATGCAGGTCAGCCAGTCTTTCATTTACCGGATTCCGGAAATCTACGACAAAGATGCCGAAGCAGCACCATTGCTATGTGCGGGTGCGATAGGTTACCGCGCCCTGAATCTTAGCAGAATTAAAAATAACCAGGTTCTGGGTCTGACCGGGTTTGGTGCTTCCGGGCATCTGGTTTTAATGATGAGTCGCTATCTTTTTCCTCAGACCCGCATTTTAGTATTCGCCCGCAGCAATCAGGAACAGATTTTTGCCCGGGAACTGGGTGCTGATTGGGTTGGCGATAGTAGTGCTCAGCCTCCGTTTAAAGCAGACGCCATTATAGATACCACGCCGGTATGGAAGCCGGTCCTGGAGGCTTTAAAAAATCTGCAGAGCGGAGGTCGACTGGTCATTAATGCAATTCGCAAGGAAAATTTGGATCGTGATTACCTGCTCAACCTGGATTATGCAGCCCATCTCTGGTTAGAGAAAGAGATAAAAAGTGTAGCGAATATTACCAGGACCGATGTCAGTGAATTTTTAAAGTTAGCCGCGAAGATCACCATTAGGCCTGAGTATCAGGAATATCCTTTGTCACAGGCAAATCAGGCTTTAATGGAGTTAAAACAGCGCAAAATACGGGGCGCCAAGGTATTAAAGATCGAATAGAGATTTCTATTGAGATTTTTATTTGTATACCGTATACTTGCCCGTCGCCTCTATGTAAGTCATTAATATAATTTACAAAATTAATCAAAGATCAAATGTACTGACAATTAATTAGGGGAATTGATACAGGTATGACTGCACAATCTGAACAAAAGTACATCATGGCACATGATATAGGAACCAGTGGTAACAAATCAATCCTAATATCTCTTAGCGGTGACATCATTGGTATGGCCAAAGAAACCTATCCGCTTTATCACTCCAAACCCGGTTATGCCGAACAGGATCCTGCTGACTGGTGGAAAGCGATTTGCCTTACCTCTAAATCAGTGATGAAAAACACCGCTATTAATCCGCGGGATGTCGTGGGAATCACTTTTTCCAGTCTAGCACAGAATCTGATTCCAGTAACCAGGGAGGGAGAGCCTTTATACCGCGGCATAACCTGGTTAGATGGCCGGGCAGCCGATATCATGCGGAAAAAGTTTTGGACTCAACCACGGGTCCAGGGATATAATGTGTTCAAGTTATTGAAATTGTTAAGAATTACTGGAGGAGCTCCCGGGCAAACGGGAAAAGATCAGATCGGTAAATTACTCTGGTTGCAGCAAAATGAACCACAGGTATTCAGGAATACCTATAAATTTATCGATACTAAAGACTTTGTTATCTATCATCTTACGGGTAATTTTGTAACTTCGGTTGATGTGGCTGTGTTGTGGTGGCTGATGGATACCCGGCACAACCGTAACCAGTGGCATCCTGACCTGTGCCGAATGGTAAATATTACACCTGATCAATTGAGCGAGGTCCGCCCAAGTGCCGAAGTAGTGGGAACCCTTAGCGCTAAAGCAGCGGCTGAAACCGGTCTGCTGGCCGGCACACCTGTATTTAACGGTGCCAGTGATGTGGCTGCTACTGCTATTGGTGCTGGTTCACTCGATGATGGTGAAATGTTTATTCACATCGGCACCAGCAATTGGGTTGCCGGGCATTTTACCAAACGTAAGATCGATATACCTCATTATACCGGTTGCATTGGCAGTGCCTATCCCCAGAAATATTACCTGGGCATTGCTCATCAGGAAACCGCTGGTGCTTGTCTGGAATGGTTAAAAAATAATATACTCTATCATGAACAACAATTGATGGCTGAAAGCCAGATCAATGAGATCTTTCAACTGTTCGATCAACTGGCAGAAAAGGTGGGCCCGGGCGCCAATGGCGTAATATTTACGCCCTGGATGTATGGAGAAAGATCTCCACTGGATGATGATAATGTGCGGGCCGGATTATTTAATCTTAGTTTGAATCATACCCGTGAACATTTGATCCGGGCTATGCTGGAAGGAATTGCTTTTAATAATCGCTGGGCGATGGAAACCCTGGAAAAAATGTACGCTCCGGTGAGTTCAATGAATTTTATTGGTGGTGGAGCAAAAAGCGATATCTGGTGCCAGATCATCGCTGACATCACCAACCGCCAGATCAACCAGATCAACGATCCGCAACAGGCCGGTGCCAAAGGAATGGCCTTGTTAGCCAGCATGACTCTGGGTCATATCAAATCATTTCAGGATATTAAAAAGTATATTAAAATAAAAAATAAATTTAGCCCCAATCCTGAAAACCGCAATCTGTATGACCGCTTGTTCAGGGAATATAAAAATATTTACAAGAATAATAAGAGCTGGTATAAACGAATGAATAAAACACATTCTTGAATCATCAGTTAAATCTCACCAATTAAGCAGGGCCAGTATTATGTTCTTTAAAAATGTAGATTCATTCCCTGACCAGAATTTGAATGATTTCTGCGCTGCCGGTGCCTCGGTAACTGAAGAAATGATTCCTACCAATGTAAAT